>JBBFLE010000016.1 GCA_037481695.1 bacterium
GGGAAAGTGCCCAAAAACCTGCCCATATGGCATCGGCTGGAGGCCGGAGAATTTTACACAAAATGATTGACACTACCCACCAGTGTGAGCGTTCTGATCAGCGGGCACATCCGCGCCAGGGGAAAACTCTTGGTTCCAGCGTTATCGTTCAAGAGGTGCTCCAGCGCACTTTTTCCGCGCGGCCGCTATCCATCTTTGTGCAACATGCGCGTGTCATGTCGATTCACTGGCTTTATATTGAAGCGCCCCGGGGCACAAGAACAGCGCGGGGGTTCCTGCGGCGGCCGTTCCGCAGCCGACGCCGGAAGGTACTTTCAACGAACATTTAGCACCGGCGACTCAACTCACCGAGAGCCGAGATACGTCCTGGCCTTGGCCCCGCTCAGTCTTACGTCCCCTCCCACCCGTAAAGGTTGTATCACGTTGGAGGGCGGGGACCGGTGTCCAGCCAAGGTTCTACCTCCGATACGCGCCAACCTGTAGCATGACTTCAGCCTCTTGTCAATTTGTCGTTAGCATGTGTGTCGTTAGCATGTGTGTCGTTAGCATGTGTGTCGTTAGCATGTGAAATGTCCGGTTGATATAGCAAGTGATGTGTCCGCTTTTTGCGGTTATGGGGGTAAGATAGGGGCTCATGGAAAGGAGGGCCTTGGGATGGAGACCTACTATTACCCCAGAGCTGCTATGTAGCGGGCCATGAAGATCCAGGAGGTGATTTTGAGGGCCATGGACGGCAGGCTTAAGTGGTATGAGGCGGCTGAGAACCCAGGGATCTCTCATCGGCAGATGCGAAGATGGAAGTTCAGCGGCGGCGCGCAGCGCCGTCCGCTGATGCTATTGTTAAGGCCACGAGCCTTACTTAGGCTCCATTTGGATGTCTACCTTTACGCCGTTGATCAGCGTGTTATAGACTGGAGAGAACGAAACCAAAGATTTCAGCGTCTCGATGTTCTCTTCAGCTGTCTTCACTTTGAACTTCACGCGAATCGCAGTGTAGCCTTTCGGTACGTCGGCCAACCCGAAAAATCCGCGTAGGTCTATATCGCCTTCCAGTTCGGACTCCAGTTCTTGGATTTCGATACCGCGGACAGCCGCGTGGGCTACGATGCTCGTGGTGACACAACCGGCAAGAGCGTTCAGCAAATGCTCCACTGGGTTCGCGCCTTCATCGTCACCCGCAAGAATGGCGGGCTCGTCGCAGTGCAATTCAAACTCCTGTTTGTGGGCGATCTCCTGTTTGGCCGCATAAAACCCCTTCACCGTAGTGCAGTTGTGAGCGGCGTTTACCCATTTGTTGGTCGCTCGGAACTTGCAACGGCCAAGTTCCGGATCGCTCTTTACTGCGTCGACTGTCCCCAGCAGCACATCAAGCCTGATCCCGTTCACTCGCCTGCCATCCCCATCTGCGGTCTTTGTTGACATGGCTGTCTCCTTTCGATCTTTTGGTTGTGAGCGTTGTCACTCGTGAATGGGCCTAACGGTTGAACTCAGCGGTGGCTACAAGCCATCCGTTGCAGTCTCTTGTTAGCCTCTCATCAATCTATCTCTTATCCAGCTTGGGTTACAACGGCAATCAAGAACAGCAAAAACCACGACCGCATCATCGATAATTGTATGTAGCGAACGGAAACCGTTTGGATAGCTGGCGATGGTATCCGAAAACGACTTGGTGAATGCCCCCAAAGTATGCCAGCCGGTCAATATCAGAATAAAGGGAATCAAGGAAATACGATCCAAGACCAGAAGACTGCGACTCGTAGAATCGGTAACCTTCTTCGGGATCGGCTTCAGCAGCACTGAGGATTCTCATCTTCACGAGACCTTCTTTTTAATCCCTTTTTTGGCTTGTTCCCAATCCTATACGGTCGCTTTGCCGGTTATGAAGGCTTCCCCGAGATCCTTGAGCACGTTTCATACCAAGCCGGTGATTTAAGTTTCTTCTCGTCTCGGCTCAGATCCGCCCATAGAGCCTCCATCAAGTTCAGCTTCTCGGCAAGCGATAGTTGGGAAAGAGGTAGATCAATCTTTTTCATTTCTTCGTCTGACAGGAACAAGCAGCACCGTTCCACCCCCTTCACAGGAGGTAGTCTCTTTCCAGTAACCCGGGCTATAAATACCGGGCAAAGAAATTTCTGAATTATTGGAAAGAGGATTCTTTGATTATCTGTAATGTGATCTTTTTCCTTCACATCAACAAAGAAATGATCTCCCCTCTTTCAAAGGAGTTGCAGATGGGCTCAATCGTCATCATCCTCGTCTTCGTCATCTTCGTCAGGGTCATAGCAGTTGAGGCAGAGGAATCGCCTATTCCTCCAGTTACCGTGTTCTTCGCAGTAACCATCGCGGCACTCCGCGCAGTAGTAATCAACCGACCCGTGACAATTCTTGTAATTGCATTTTCCCATGTGGCCCTCCTTTCGTTCCCATGTGGCTAACGCCCGCAATGAGCGGCTGGCCTGAAGCCCAGCGGAAGGCCAGTCCAACTCGATTGCGTTGTTAGGTGCTCCATTTCACAGTTCACTTTCATCAATTCCTGCGACCTCCATGAGGTGTTTCAACAAACCAATCTTGAGCTGGGTATTTCCATGTATGGGTACCGAAATTCGAGCGGGGTGTCCCGCTTTGGCGTAGATGTGGTGACTTCCCTTCGTTGGTCGCAACTCCCAGCCCTTCTTCTCGAGCAACTTTGCGAAGTCCTTCCCGGAAATGGTTTTCACACCGCAATCTCCAGAACTCGATCTTTTTCTGTTACCTTGATGTCCTTTATATCCACGGACAAGCAACCTTCGACAGCTTCATAAATGTTTTCAAGTAATTCTTCGAACGTTTCGCCCTGGGTGGCACAGCCCGGAATGGAGGGCACTTCAGCCCAATAGCCTCCTTCTTCCGCTTCATGAACGATCACTTTGAGTTTCATCGAATCACCTCATTTATGTTTCCAGAAGCACATAACAACGAATTAACCGGCAGGGCGATAGCCCTGTCCGGTTGAATGACTGGTTAAACGTCTCTTTTCCTGAATGGCTCCGTAAACAACAGCACGATATTTTCTTCTCCAGTCAGGTTGCACTCTAAGCAATTTTCCTTACCTCGTGAGTCACGGGCTTTCTCCGCAATTATTTTGGAAGAGATCGCTCCATTCCGTTCACTATCATGACTTCTTTATTGGCATTCCGCCTGGCTTTTGTTTCAGCCTTGGAACCTGCCGTAACGTATACCCGTTCCTGACGATCCCTCAGAGGTTTGAGTATTCTTTCGATATATTCTTTCTTGTTTTCCAGGTAAACGGGTTTCACCTCTTCTCCCGCAGGGCATACTGCCATGCAATAGCCGCAACGGTAGCTTATCCGAAACATCAATGACTGCCACATGAAAGCAGTCTCCTTATCATCGAAATGGGAGCGGTATTCCTGCATATCCTGAGAGGTAACGATGGCTTCCACCATATTATTAAACCCGACGAAATTGTCTCTGTACGAGTGAGTAATGCAGGACATAAAATCAAAGGGTTGGTCTTTGGTGATGGCTCCCGTGGGACAGACGGCAGCGCATAGATTACACTTGATGCAGGGATTTCCCTTAACAGGGTGATCATATTCATCCATCACCCCATTTACCAAGATACTTTCCAGTTGGACACAGCTGCCATACTTCGGATGAAGGACAAGCCGATTTATCCCCATGTTTCCAAGACCAGCCTCAACTGCCATGATTTTGTGACTGACATCCCATATTTTACCCGGATACCGATCCATAGCCATCGGCCAATCCCTGTTGACTACTACTCCACGGATGCCGAGTTGGTTCAGACGGCGCAGAATATCCCGCGCAACTCTGGAAGTCCTGTCTCCCGTATGATGATATTCTTCATTTGCAACATATCTGGCCGGACTCTGAATATTCTCGCGGTTGTTTGCTATAATGATGGAAATGATGCTGCGTGTATGAGAATAGACGTGCAAAATTCCTTCTCTTTCCTTGCACAATGAATCCCGTTCAATATCCACCAGACCCACATCATCAGCCCCTGCGTCTATACAGATTTTTTTTATCGTCAATGCAGAATAAATTCCGTTCGGCTTGGACATACTCTTTCTCCTTTTCCTTATCTTTTCCGCTTATTCTCACATATTTTTGCTCTTTGCTATGACGTTTAACGGCCAAGCTCACCTGCCGCTGTGGAGCGCAGCGGAAAAGCGGACAGGTGGAGCCAATGGTTAGACCAGTTCAACCGGATTTCAATCGGTCTCGAAGCTTAACAATATATTCCTCTTTGAGCATATTTTTTCATGTCCTTCCCTCCTGCCTGAACGATGCGCTCAGCCGCGTCGGCTGCAGCGAGGGGTTAGGCTTCACGATCTTCAAGCGTTCATCCGTCATGGGTTGGACACCCTTGAGTTGTTCGCTGCATTTCTTCCATATCGGGACGCCAGACATATCCCACTTTTCCAATGCCTGAGTATGCAGGGTAGTAAGAGGGAAGTAATTCAAAACGCGCAGAGTTGCAAGCGCCGGATTGAACGCGAACATTAGCAGTTCAACAAATGTTCTGTGGTACTCGACTAATAAGTGATTGATAACACCCTCGTCTTGCTTAGCTCGGAGTTCCATCGTGTTCCCATCAATCGGATGCAGCCACATCCAGACTGAACTGGCGCCTGGGTGGGTCAAGTCGCAAAGGGCTTGGTAGCACGGAATTACGTCAGCAACTCTCCCCTTTTTCCAATATGTCAATGTAATCCCGGACTTTCAAGGCCTTATGCGATTGGGGAGCTGCTTTGAGTTCAGCTTTCGTGAGATGACGAGCATATGCGTAGTGGATCAGAGTCTCTTCAAGTTCTGGAGCCAGAATGATCTGCGAGCGGGCTTTTCCAGCCAAGGCCAGTAGTACATGAGGATGATCTCGAGCTAGCGTCAGCGCAACTGATCTAAGAGCGGTTGAGGAATCAGCAGCGGATTCGAGAAGACCTCGAAAGGACGCCGCAAACGAAAGGAGGTTTGGTGTCATTGCGGCGACGCGCATCGCTTCGATCCACTGTCTGCTCCTCAGGATCGCTGTGGCCGAGGCCAAGTGTGCACGGGCTAGGATTTCATTCCAATAAATTTCCATCGCACGGCCGAGATCCGCTTTGATGAGTGCTTCGTATTTGTCTTTTGGAAAAAAGCTATAGCGGGTGGACCAGCTCGCTACACCCAGCTGATCGATCATCTCAATGAAGCGCGTGGCGTCTGGATCAATAGCCGATTTAAAATCGAGCACCGCGGAGCCTCGTGAAGCCTAACGGCCGGCCGTTCAGCTGCGCCGCGGAGCGGCGTCGGCTGGAGCGGCGGGTTAGCCCGCTTGAGTGATTTGCAGGACCTTCACCACCAATGAGCGAAACTCTCCGTAACTTTCAGAACTTGGATGGGAGTAATCCGACCATTGAAGGTGATATTTGCCTTGTAACCCAAGTGGCTGTTCACGGTTCTTCTTTGTGCCGTCAGAAGCTTTTGCATCCCAAGCCAGAGAACCTTCGAGCATCCTCCCATCGTGAAGTCGAAAAGCAGCATCAACAGTGCTGGGACTAGCGGGTTTTATCCAATAGGCACTGTCATTTGTGAGTAGGATAGCGTAACCTGTCAAATTCCGGTATGTGGCAGCCAATTGCTCCAATCTTTGGATGTCCTTCACGAAATCATATCTGCCAATATCTTGAGCGCTTTGGTCTTTCAGCCTGTATTGCTCATTCCCAATTCGAACCGCCAAGGCACGAGTTTTATATTTCAATTCAATCGCCGAAATCGCATCTTGATAAGCAACCCAAATGTCAACGTGGAGAGATTGATTCTGGACTTGAACAGGCAGCTCGAGTCGAATGGATGCGGATGGCAACTTCTGATGAATTTCCCAAGCAAAGGCGTGTTGAAAATCAGCTTCCGAGTGGAAGACAGGTCGTTGTCTTGCGAGGGAGGAAAACACTTCTCTAATCTCTATCATAGAGTTCGCCATTGCCGTGATGAAAGCGGGCTAACGTACTTTCAATGATCATTCGGCACTGGCGAGTGCACTCACCAGCGGCAGAGATGCGTCCTGGCCCTGGCCCGGATCAGACTTACGGCTCCCCCCACCCGTCCGTAAAAAGTGTATCATGTTCGAGGCGTGGACCGGGGTCCAGCACAAGATTGTGTCTTCGACATGTGGCAACCTGTACCATGACCTCAATTTCTTGTCAATTGAATTTTGCCAAGGATCTAGAGCCACTTGCACTCTTAAGGTTTTGGCAAAAATGGTTGGCTATCCTCTCATCAAGAATCCCCTTGAGGGCCTCACGACTCGCCACCCGATAGTCAGCCTACCACCCCTGAGCACTAAGCCCCATCTCCTCCATTACCCCAAAGGCCTGCGGCAAACTCCGAATCATCAGCCCCTGCCTCATGGGATACCCTCCTTCACCGGTCTTCCATCAGGTCCTAAGGAGCTACCCCTTTCCCACCCCTGACACAAGAAGGTTTATGGCTGGCCGGACTTGACCCTAGAGGTCATGTTGAAGTATTTTAAGACCAAAGCGGGCACGAAGCCCGCGCAGAATCTTAGGCTTAGAAATCAGAAGGGCCACGAAGGCCAAACCCCTGAAGGGGACCGGTCTCGTGGCCCTCTTTTTTTGGGTTTTCTCGTGCTGAGCCCCTACCCTTGGCAGAGGCGGACATCCCCATGGGTGGAACGTGTCTGAAAAAAGAGATCTCAATCCATTGGCTTTGGAGGTAAGAGCCATGACCAAAAGAAATTTGTTCTTTCATGCCCTCTTTATCTCATCCTTGCTCCCCTTCCTGGTCTCTGTACCATGGGCCCAGACTACTGAGGTCCGCATCGCCGACAGCAAAGGCGACTGGGGCTACCCCAACCCCTGGAGGCACTACCCCAGGGGACCTGGGTACGTGCGCATGAGCTGGGTCTTGGACACATTGATCTGGAAGGATGAGAAAGGCATGGTGCCTGCCCTGGCCAGATCCTGGTCCTACGACCAAGGCCGGAAGGCATTCGTGTTCCAGATGGAGCCCCATGCCAAGTGGCACGATGGTAGACCGGTGACCCCTGAGGATGTGGCCTTCACCCTGGCATATTTCAAGAAGTACCCGTACGGCTGGGTGGTCCTGGAAAAGGTGGAAAGGGCCGAGGCCACAGGGCCCCACCAGGTCACCTTTTTCCTCAAGGAGCCTTATGCACCATTTCTGGAGGACGTTGGTGGGACCATGCCCATCTTGCCAAAACACGTGTGGGAGAAGGTCTCTGATCCCAAGGCCTACGAGGACCCCGAGGCCTACGTGGGGAGCGGCCCCTTTGTGTTCAAGGACTTCGATGTGGCAAAAGGGACCTATCTTTACGAGGCATTTCACGGGTACTACCAGGGAAGACCCAAGGTGGAGCGCCTCGTTTACGTCAAGGCAGCGGATCCCATCGCTGCCCTGTGCTCAGGGCAGGCGGACCTGGCCAGCATAGAACCTGAGATGAGGCCCTTGCTGGAACAGCGGGGGATGAAGGTCATAGAAGACAAGGCTGGCTGGGTGAAGAAGCTCATGATCAACCATCGCATGGCCCCCTTCGACGACAGGAGATTCAGGCAGGCCCTGGTTCACGCCATCTCCCAGGAGGAGATCATACAGAAGGCACATCGGGGAAGGGGCCGTCCGGCCTCTTATGGGCTCCTCTCTGCTGATCATGATTTGTACAATCCGGCTACCCCCAAGTACGCCCACGATCCAGGCCGGGCCCGCCAGATACTGGAATCCATGGGGTTTCAGCGCGGCACCGATGGCTTTTACGTGAAGGATGGCAGACCGTTCAGGGTGGAGCTCCTGGCCTCTTCCATCACCGTGGCCGGCCAACCCAGCTCTGACCGTGACGGAGAGGTGATACGCCACCAGTTGGAGGCTGTGGGGATCCGGGTGGATCTTCGTAACATGGAGCAGCCCACCACGGACGCCAAGGTCAAAAACTGGGATTTCCAACTGGCCGTATCCGGTCATGGGGGTATCATGGGGGACCCAAAGATCCTCAACGAGATGATCTCCGAGGAATATGCCGCGGGATCTGTAAACAGCGCCCGCTTCCAGGCCAACAAGGAGCTCTTGGATCTGCTGGATGCCCAGTTGAGGGAGATGGACCCAGACAGGCGCAAGGCCATGGTGTACAGAATCCAGGAGATCTTCGCCCAGGAACTCCCCTCCATCTGCCTCTATTATCCGGAGACCCTCTCGGCCTACAACCCCAACAAGGGAATCCGGTGGTTCTACACCAAGGGAGGGATCAGCAAGGGGATCCCCATCCCCCAGAACAAGCTGGCCTTGATTCGCTGAAGGCCAATATGTCTCGGAGACTTGCATGGGGAAGCACTCGGGCCTGACACGTGCTAAAGTAGGTCACCTCTTCACCTTCGGCCTGGCTGCCTGGGTCCTGATTTGCTTGAGCTATGCCCTTCCGCGCCTCATGCCAGGGGACTTCGTCACGGCCATGTTCGCAAGCTCCCATGTGAGCCTGACCCAGGAGCAGGAGTCCCAGGCCAGGGATTACTTCAAGCGGGAGGAGGGTTTTGCGACATATCTCCTGCGCCTCCTGAGGCTGGACTGGGGAAGATCTTACGCCCTTTCGCAACCGGTCTCCTCCCTCATCTTCCAGGCCCTTCCCTGGACCATGCTCCTGGCAGGGGGAGCACACCTCATCGCCTCCTTGCTAGGCTTCGTGATCGGCGTGGAGGCGGCTTGGCGTCGCAACAGCAGGACCGAAAAAACACTCGTGGGGGCCATGACCTTCATGGAGGGCGTGCCCGAGATGGCCTTGGCCGTGGTGATATTGGGCCTTTTCGCCTTCCAGCTCCATTGGTTTCCCACAGCAGGGGCTCAGACCCCTTATGCTCAGCTTTCCCTGGGGGGTAGATTGGCCGATATGGCCCACCACCTGGCACTGCCCATGACCACTTTGATCCTCTCTTATTTCCCGGGAAACTTCCTCCTGGCCCGCAACTCCATGGTGATGGTCCTGGGAGAGGAGTTCATCCTGACTGCTAGGGCCAAAGGACTTCCGGAAAGGAGGGTTAGATACCATCACGCAGCCAGAAACGCACTGCTCCCTGTGGTCACCCGATTCGGGCTGAGGCTTGCCTTCATGGTGACCGGGGTCGTGGTGGTGGAGACCATATTCTCCTACCCAGGGCTGGGCACCTTGCTCTTCAATGCCATACGTAGCCGCGATCTGCCCCTCATCCAGGGTGTGGTGCTCTTCTCATCCGCGGCGGTCCTGGCCGTGAACCTGGCCCTGGAACTCCTATATGCAAGAATAGACCCGAGGGCAGGCCATGCATATTGACGTGAAATCCATGCTCTTGAAGGATAGGCTCTTCTTGATCGGGGCCTCTCTGGTCTCCCTCCTCTGCCTGATCTGCCTTGTAGGGCCTCACGCAGTGCCCTTCGACCCCACGGACATGTCCTTTCAACCATTTGCCAGGCCATCCTGGGGGCACCCCCTCGGGGTAAATGACGCAGGACAGGACATCCTCTCAGAGCTGGTCCATGCGGTTAGAAACTCCCTGGCCTTCGGCGCATCGGTGGGGCTCCTGGGGCTGATCTTGGGCGTGGTACTTGGGCTGGCAGCAGGCTGGTTCGGGGGAATCACCAACAGGGTGATCATGAGCAGCGCCGATGTCTTCATGGCCACACCGGCGGTCATGATCCTCATACTGGTTGCGGCCCTGTTCATGCCATCCCCCACTGTCCTGGCCTTGGTCCTGGTGGGCCTGAGCTGGCCCACCACGGCCAAAGCGGTCAGGGCGCAGTCCCTGGCCCTAAGGGGAGAACAGCACGTGAGGGCATCGGCTCACATGGGAGGCTCGGCCTTCTACGTGATATCCCGGCACCTCATCCCAGAGATGTTCCCCCTCTATGTTGTCGGTTTCGTGGCCAAGGCCAGGATGGCCATCTTCATGGAGGCGTCCCTGGCCTTCCTGGGACTGTTCGATCCGGGCAGGAAGTCCCTGGGGGGAATGATCTACTATGCCCTCAGGTATTACTACATGGATGTCTGGTGGAACTGGCTGGCCCCGGCCGTGGTTTGCCTGTGCTCGGCCATGATGGCCGCAGGCTTCCTGGCCATCAGCCTGGAGAAGATCATGGATCCCCGTCTGAGATCGAAATGGGCCTGAGGATCAAGGGACTCAGCGTGAGCTTCGGCAACGGTGAGCACATGGTGCGTGCCGTGGATGAGGTGGATATCCACGTCCCTCGAGGAAGATGCCTTGCCATGGTGGGGGAATCGGGCTCGGGAAAGACCACCACAGGGCTTGCCTGTCTGGGGCTTCTCCCGGCCAACGCCGCTGTGGAAGGCGAGATAGAACTGGATGGGGTCAGGCTAGACTACACAGACCAGGAGCTGGCCAGAAAGACCCGCTGGGCTCGCATCTCCATGGTCTTCCAGTCGGGGGCGGCGAGCCTAAATCCTGTAAAGTCGGTCCTGGACCAGGTGGCAGAGCCTCTGGCGGTGAATCTGGGGATGGCTTGGCAAGAGGCAAGAAAGCAGGCGGCCCAAGCCATGGAGCTAATGGGGCTTGGGCCAGATCTTCACCGAAGATTCCCCCACCAGCTCAGCGGCGGGCAGGCCCAGCGCGTCTTGCTATCCATGGCCACCGTATTGGATCCCCCGGTGATCATACTGGATGAGCCCACGGCCAATCTGGATGCAGTGACCAAGGCCTTCGTAGGAGAGGTCCTAAGGGGCGCCAAGGACAAAGGCAAGGCCCTGCTCCTCATAGGCCACGATCTGGACTTCATATTCAGATGGGCTGACGAGGTGGCGGTGATGTACCTAGGCCAGGTGATGGAGTACTTGCCGGCCAGGACACTGCTCAGCTCACCCCGTCATCCCTATACCTGGGCCTTGGCGAAGTCATATCCTTCCATGTCCCGCACCAAGGACCTAGGCGGCATAAGGGGAGAATCCCTTCGAAGGATGGTGCATCGCCACCCCAGCTTGGGCCCCGCTCCCCATGTCCACGGCATTGGAACTGGCCAGGGGGTTCATTCGGCACACGCCCCAGAGGCAGGATGCCTCTTTTGGCCCCGCTGCACACAGGCCGTGGAGCAATGCAAGACAGGGAAGGTAGAAGTGGAACGGGAGGGCTCCCATGGGGTGAGGTGCCTTCGCGGCGGCCTGGTGGAGCTCGTGCGCCTGACGGGGGTCAGCAAGAGATACGGCAGTAGCTGGGCCCTTCACCCCTCGGACCTTTCGGTCCTGGCAGGGGAGACATTGTGTATCGTGGGCGAGACCGGGTCCGGAAAGACCACTCTTTCCATGATAGCCGCCGGGGTCCTGAGACCTGACAGCGGGGCCAGGCTCTTGGACGGCGAAGACATGGACCAGTTACTCCGGCGGGACAGGATGGCCCTTGCCCTACAGGTGGGCATAGTTTATCAGGACCCCGTCAGCTCCGTGAGTCACCGCTTCACCGTGAAAGAGATCATCGAGGAGCCCCTCAAGATCTACAATCTGAGTCCTTGGAGAGGGCCGGTTCAAGAGAGAATCCGGGAGCTTTTGGCCTCGGTTCACCTGCCCACAGACGAGGACTTCATGAGAAGCTATCCCCACGAGCTCAGCCAGGGGACAGTGCAGAGGATCTGTCTGGCCAGGGCCCTTGCCCTCGGCCCGAGGATCCTGGTGGCCGACGAGCCCACCAGCGCTCTGGACCCAAGCGCCCAAGCCAAGGTGATGAGGCTCCTCATGGAACTCCAGACAGAAAAGGGACTCACCTTGCTCTTCGTGACCCACGACATAGGCCTGGCCCGCAAGATCGGGGACAGGCTGGCGGTGATGCTGGCAGGTAGGATAGTGGAGCTCGGCCCCGCAGCTAGGCTCCTGGCCAACCCCTTGCACCCTTACACAGAGTTCCTCATCAAGGCGGCCGAGGGCCATGCTGGAGATGGCAAGGCTGGCCAAGGAGTCCCCAGCCCCGAGGGATGCGCCTTCGCCCCTCGCTGCAGATGGGGCGACAAACGCTGCGTTTCGGAGCCGCCCCCCTGTCTCGAGCTGGAAGACGCGGATCGCACGGTCCGATGTTTTCGGGCCCTGGAGAGGGAAGGCGCATGCTGAAGGTTCAAAGGCCGCTTGTGAAATCCGCCCTAAGAATGGGACAGCGAGTCATGCCCAGATCTCGGGAGCCTCCCTGGGCCCTTGAAAATTCACCGGCATTGACGCTGGTGCGTCAGGATCACGGCGGGGACGTTGTAATAGGCCGGGTATGGAGTTGATTTTGCGATGAAGCGAAAGGAGCCATGACATGGTAGTTGCGCCCTTGAGTGAGGAACAAGTCAAGCAGGTGATTGCCTTCCATGGACACTCTTGTCCAGGCCTGGCCATAGGGATGAGGGCAGCACAGATAGGACTTCAAGAGGTCGGCCCTTCTTCCCAGGACGAGGAGGTGGTGGCCGTGGTGGAAACAGACATGTGCGGCGTGGATGCCATCCAGGTGCTGATGGGATGCACCTTTGGCAAGGGAAACCTCATCCACCTGGACTATGGAAAGAATGCCTTTAGCTTCTACCGCAGATCTGACGGCAAGGGGATCCGAGTGGTCACCAGGGCGGATATCTTCAACCGACCCGAGGAGGAGATGGTGAGGCTGCGCACCAAGATGGAAGGAGAAGGGCTAAACGCCGAGGAGAAGGCCAGGCTAAAGCAACTCACTGCGGCCAAGGTAAAAGAGATAATGGAGGCCGACCTCGAGGCCCTCTTCCACGTGGGGGAGGCCTGTGGCCCCATCCCTAGGAAGGCCCGCATCCTGGCCGGACTCATCTGCGAGGGCTGCGGGGAGAGGACCATGGAGAGCCGCATCCGCAGGTTCATGGGCCAAAACCTATGTCCGCCTTGCTTCGCAAGGTTTGAGGCTAGATCATGACTTAAAGATCGGCCCCCACAGGTCGCAACCGGATGGGTTAAAAACCCGAGTTCCAGGGAAGCCTCAAGCCAAGAGGCTGGCGCCAGTCCATGGACTGTGGCAAAATAATGGCTGGCTGTGGGAGAAGAATAACCGGGGGGGAGGCACAAGCTCAATGCCAAGGTGCAGGGAGCATGAATGGATAAGCACCGTAGAGGGATGGATTTGCCGGATTTGCAAAGAAAAAGCGGCCAGTGAGCACCCTCAGGTTCAGCCTTGCCCACGCTGTGGGGCCAAGCCCGATGGAAACCTGGTTTACTGCCGAGTTTGCCTGGATAGGATATATGGCTTGGAACTCCAGGATGCTTGACCTGCTGGAATTACCTCCTGGAACACCCCGAGACTGCTCCAAATCTTTGAGCGAACCATTAGAAGAAATCCGTGAGCTGGTAGGAGGAAGCCTTTGGCATGGTGGGTCTCTTGCCAAGGCCATCTCAGGACCACCAGCCCCCATCATCTAGGAGACTTTAGCAGCTCCCATTGCTTAAGATGGGCCAGGGATGAAGCAACTGACGATCTTCTGAGATGAAATGATTTGTTCTTAAATGCAGCCTGGTTTCCCGTACCAGATCCCTCCCTGCTCAGGCCTCAAAACCGCCAAAGGCACCTGGGGCTGCGGCCTCTAATCTCAGGAATCCCGGGCAATAGCCTTGGCAGGAACCAAATGAAAGGGCTGCACCCTCTTGGGTAAAAAGAGGGCAGATTCATATGCTCAGGAGAGGTGATCTCCCTTGGGGTGTCAGAGCCTGACAGGCTTGCCCGTAGGCATTATTCTATAAGAAGTGCCACGGGAAACGCTCTCCAGAGCTGGAGGGCTTGTAAGGCAAAGAATTATAACACTTGTGGCTTTATGTGGAGTTGAGATGGTTGTTTCAGGCAAGATAATCGTGGATACTCGTGGCAATGGAGACACAAGGGACATCACAGAGCTTGTGCAGGAGCAGCTTCACCGATCGGGTCTTGCGGCAGGCGTTGTAACCTTGTGCGTGGTGGGAAGCACAGCGGGGCTGACAACTCTTGAATTCGAGCCCGGGGCAGTAGCCGATCTCCAAATGGCATTGGAAAGAGTGGCCCCGAGGGAAGCTGTTTACAAACATCATTTTCGCTGGGGGGATGACAATGGGCACTCCCACGTGAGAGCCGCCTTGCTTGGGCCATCTCTGAGTATTCCTTTCCTGGAAGGCAGGCTGACCCTGGGCACATGGCAACAGGTAATCCTGGTGGATTTCGATACAAGAGCCAGGCGCAGGGAAGTGATTGTGCAGATCATTGGGGAGTGAGCAGGCAGGATGTTGGGAATTTCCACCTGTTGGTGGGAGGGGAAGGACATAAAGGGCCATGAGATTCCTTCACAGGCTCTGGACATGGGATTCCAGGGCCTGGAGCTGGACTACAGGATCACCGCCCAACTACTTTCACGCCTTAGAACCGCCCTGAGAAGCTCCATTTCCGTCTGGAGTGTACATAACGTGTTTCCTTGCCCTGTGCCGGTGTCAGGCCGGGGGACTGTCACAGCAGATCCTCTGCTCTTGTCTTCCAGGGACAAAGAGGAAAGGGCCCAGGCAGTTCGCTGGGCTGTTAACACCGTGGAGCAGGCCTGTGATCTTGAGGCCCCTGCCGTGGTCTTGCACCTGGGGAAGGTGGACATGGAGGACCCCACAGCCGAGCTGCAAGATCTGTTCAGGAAAGGAGCTTCCTGGAGTCCTGAGGCTCAGGAACGCATGAGCCAACTTCGCTCCCTTAGAGAATCCCGCAGGCAGCCGAATCTGGATGCAGTGCTTTTCAGCCTGGACAGGATCCACAAGGAGGCTGACAAGAGGGGGATCATACTTGGAATCGAAAACAGGCTCCACTTTCACGAGATCCCGGATATCTGGGAAATAGGATTCCTTTTGCAGTGCTTCGAAGGGGGGCGCATGGGCTATTGGCACGACGTGGGGCATGCCAGGGTCCAAGAGAAGCTGGGAATCTTGAAGCAGGAAGAATTGCTCAAGAAATATGCCCCCCAAATGGTTGGAATTCATCTACACGACGTGGTGGACCTGGAAGACCATCACCCCCCTGGGAAGGGAGACGTGGATTTTGGTGAGGTGGCTGCCCATTTATCTGAAAGGGTCATAAAGATCCTGGAGGTGAAGTCTTCAGCAAATGTAGGGGAAATAAGAGAGGCCGTGGCATCATTACAGAAATTCGGGATCACTTGAGAAAAAGGCGAACTATTTTCCCTGTTGAGGAGCCTCCCGGGTAAACAGATAAGGGAGAAGGGCTGTTGCCACTCCCCCAAAGGTGCTCAGAAAGGCAGCGCTATAGGCTTCCAGGCTAGAGCCTCCTGCCTGAGCCCATCTGTCCACAACCCACCCCAACCCCTGCAGGAAGCAAGCAGCCCCCAACATCGTGAAGAGGTTTATGCCAGTGAGGGCCATTCCTGTCATGGGCGTGGGGACCAGGTCTTTTATGTGAGCATACATCACCTGACCGAAGGCCGATGAGATTCCCAGCCCCACAAAAAGAACTGCCAGCAACAGGGGGTCATCTCCGCATAGACCCAAAGCCAGGGCTAGCTCGGCCATGGCCATGACCGCCAACCCTATGATTACCACCTTCTTTCGAGAGCGTATCCACCTGTCCGAGAGAACTCCCCCCAGGGGTGACCCCAGAACCAATCCCAGGTTGAGAAGCACCAGAATGTTTCCAGACTTCACAGGCCCCAGCCCCAAGACCTGTATCAGGTAAGGCCCTGCCCACAGTCCCTGTATGGCAACAAAGGTCCCGTACCTGAAGAAAGTGGCTGTGGAGATCAGCCAGTATTCCCTCAACCTCAAGAGATGACCCACCTGTTTCCAAGTGGAACGGGGGCTGATCTGAGGAGTCTGCTGAGTCAATGGATGAGGGCTTTCCCTGACCAGAAAAAGAAAGATCAGGGCCAGAGCCCCGGTTCCCAGGGCCGAGGAGCCTATGGACAGTCTCCATCCCAGCTTCTCCACCATGAGAGCCAGGGGCGTGGCGGCCAGCATGTTGCCTAAGGTACCCAGGGCCAAGAGAAGCCCAGAGAGAGTGGCAAATTGCTGGGGAGGGAACCAGTTGGATATGAGCTTCAGCGATCCCATGAGGTTTCCTGCCATGCCCATTCCCAGTAGCACCCTGCCCAAGACTGCCCCCCCCATCCCCCCTGCCATGGAGAAGATCACCCCTCCCGCAGCCCCCAGAAGGGAAAGGATCCCCATGCAAAGCCTTCCTCCGATCTTGTCCAGCAACAAGGCCAGAGGGACCTGCATCAAAGCAAAGGAATAAAAAAAGCAAGCACTGAGGATGCCCAGGCTTTCTGCCGATATGTTCAGATCCTCCTTTAGCTCCACTGCGATGATGGCATTGGAAACCCTGTGGAATTGAGAGGATATGAAAAGAAGGGAGCATAGCCCCAGAACCATCCAACCTCTGAGTTTGGAAGAACTGGCCTCAGGGCAGTGCACCAGGTGTTTCCCTTCTTCCACTGAGTTCAACTTCTCATCCCTCCATTAGACCCATGTGTTGGAGGATCAGCCTGAGTCTTTCTTTGGCCTGTGGGGAAAGGGGTTTTACTGGTCCTCTGCACCTTCCTGGAGCAATGCCCATGATTTCCAGGGCCTCCTTTACCACCACCGGGAAGGTACCCAGCCCAAAGGCAATCCTTAAGGGGGCCAGGGCCTCCTGACACTTCCGGGCCCTTTCATAATCCCCCCTTGAGAAGGCCTCGTATATCTCAACCACCAACCTGGGAGCTACATTTGCCGTAGCCGCAATGGCCCCGGCCGCCCCATGCATAAGAGCCGCAAAGATCAAAGTGTCCCTTCCCATGATCACCCGGAA
The DNA here is from genome assembly GCA_037481695.1 of bacterium. Classification (NCBI taxonomy): domain Bacteria; species bacterium. The sequence goes on from JBBFLE010000016.1 coordinate 16,803, forward strand.
ACCCTTTGGACAGAGCCGCAGCATCTCTGTTACCAGGGTCAGGTCCCCGGAGCTATCTTTGATGCCAACGAAATTGGGAAGATCCCTGGCCAGCCGATCCAGGGTCTGGACCGAGAGGGCCACCCCACCGGTTCGATCCGGGTTGTTGTACGCCAGGACAGGTATCTCCACGGACTCGCAAATGGCTTTGAAATGATCGTAGAGCTCCTCCTGGGAGGGAGAAATAAAAAAAGGAGTTATCACCGATATGCAGTCCGCTCCCAGGGATTGAGCCAACTGGCTCAGCCTGACCGACTCCCTTGTGGTAATGGCTCCTGTGTTGGGCATCACAAAAGCCCTTCCGGCAGCCTGCTCAACAGCCAGTTCCATGAGACGTTTCTTTTCATGGAACTCCAGTGCGTAGAACTCCCCCTGGCTCCCCACAGGGAAAAGCCCATGCACTCCTGCCTGAATCAACCGCTCTATGACTGCCCTGAAGGCCTCCTCGTCGATCTGTTCCTTCTCATCAAAAGGAGTCACCACTGCAGCGATTATCCCTCCTATGCGCTCTTTCATGGAATTCCTCCTGCTGGTTTCTCCCCTCAGCATTGAAATTGGGGGAGTCTTCAGTATCTCCAGCTCTCAGCAGGTGTCAAGATGGAGGATGAGGCCATCTCTCGGGCCAGATTGAATGGAATCTACCCCCGGATTATAATTTGAGCCTGTTTTCCAGCTTCAAGGCCTAGCTTTCAGAAGACTCGGGGGGTGAAGAAATGGAACCCAAGCCCAAGGTTTTACTTTACGAGCCCATACATGAGGCTGGCACCAAGATCCTGGCCCAAAGGTGTGAACTGGTATATGCGGATTCCCTGGATGAGGCACGACTGTTGGAGCTGGTTGGAGATGTATCGGGCATCCTGATCAGGTTCAACGGTAAAGTTACCAGAAGAATCATGGAGGCAGCCCCGGGCCTTCGGGTCATAGGAAGGCATGGAGTGGGGCTGGAGAATGTGGATCTCCAGGCGGCCAAGGAGCGCAACATCCAAGTGGTGTACACTCCTCAGGCAAATGCCGTAAGCGTGGCGGAGCACTTCCTGGGCTTGGCCTTGGCCCTGGCCAAACACATTCCCGAGGCTGACCAGGCCGTTAGAGAGGGCAGGTGGAATGTGCGCCACGAGCTGGTAAGCCGGGAACTCCATGGAAAGACCCTTGGAATCCTGGGTCTGGGCCGAATAGGCATGCAGACCGCCCGGTTGTGCAAGATGGGGCTGGACATGAGGGTCATCTATTTTGATGTGAAAAACTTCCCTGAAGCCGAGGAAAAACTTGCTGCAAAAAGAGTCCAACTCCGAGAGCTCTTTTCAGAAGCCGATCTGGTGGCCATTCACCTTCCTCTGGTGAGCCAGACTCACCACCTGGTGGACAGGAATCTTCTGAGATTGATGAAGCCCACGGCTTACATAGTTAATCTGGCCCGGGGGCCCATTTGGAAAGAAGAAGATCTGGCAGAAGCCTTGCAAAAAGGCTGGATTGCAGGGGCTGCCTCGGATGTATTCGAGGAAGAGCCCCCGCCTCAAGCACATCCCCTCTTGAGCCTAAAGAACTTTCTGGCCACTCCCCATTCGGCAGCCCACACTGAAGAGAGTCTGATCCGGATGAGTCTGGTAGCGGAAGACATGCTTCGGGTCTTGGAGGGAAAGCCGCCCCAGTTTCCCGTGCCCGAGGAGGTCTTCATGCAGTACGGGGGAGAGTCAAGATGAAAGCAGAAAAAGCGGTTCCATCCTGGGAGGTCTCCAGGAGCTTTCCTGACATGTACATGGTGGAGCAGAGATTTCAGGTCCCGGTCCTCTCAGATGTGGAAGCTGCTGTCAGAGAAGAACTTCTAAAGCTCCCCGTGACCCCCCTGACAAGCCCGGGACAGACAGTGGCAGTGGGGGTGGGCTCCAGGGGAATTCACGATCTGGTGCCTGTGGTGAAAGCCGTGGTGGGCCATCTCAAGCAATTGGGGCTCAGGCCCTACATAATACCTGCCATGGGCTCCCACGGTGGAGCCACGGGCCCCGGGCAGGAAAAGGTCCTCCAAGGGCTGGGAATCACAGAGTCCTCCATAGGTGCCCCTGTCAAGTCGGACATGGAAGTGATCTCCCTGGGAACAGTGGAGGGAGGGCTAGAGGTCTTTTGCGCCAAGGACGCCCTCACCGCAGATCACCTGGTGGTCATAAACAGGGTGAAGCCCCACACGGCTTTCAGGGGGCCTGTGGAGTCTGGTCTTTGCAAGATGCTGGCAGTGGGTCTGGGCAGAAAGGAGGGGGCCACCCTCATACACCGCTACGGCCTGGCAGAGTCCATAGTCCCGGCAGCCTTGAAGATACTGGAGAAGGCCTCTGTACTTTTCGGCCTGGCCATCCTGGAGAGCCCTTCGGGGGGAACCTCTCTGGTGCGGGCGGTCCTGCCAGGCGATTTTCCCAAAGCAGATCAAGAGCTCCTGGTGAAGGCCTGGGAGATCTTCCCGAGGGTGCCTGTGGAAAGGCTGGATGTGCTCTTGGTGGAGCGCATGGGAAAGGACATAAGCGGTGCAGGCATGGATCCCAATGTCATAGGTCTTTGGAGAAGGGAGGGAGGACCTCGAGTGCCTGACTACAAGACAGTCATAGTACTGGATTTGACACCAGCCTCCCACGGCAATGCAACGGGCATAGGTATGGCTGATCTGACAACAAAGAAGCTCATGTCCAAGGTGGACCTCAAGGCCACTTACACCAATGCCCTGACATCAGGGGTCTTGAGAAGCGCCAGGTTTCCCATTGCCATGGACTCGGACAGGGAGGCCCTTGAAGCTGCCCTTTCCCAAATTCCAGATGTCTCAAGCGTGCGCATGGCCCTAATAAGGGACACCTTGAACCTGGACCGCTTCTGGGTGAGTCGAGTCCTGCTGCCAGAACTAAAGGGGAAACAGGGACTTGTGGTGCACGAGGATCCCACTGCCCTTGTCTTTGACGAGCAAGGCAACTTGCTGCCTTTGGATTGATGAGAGCTGGGCTTGATTGTTCCCCGGGCTGGATGACTTGGGGGCCACACCCATACATCCCAAGATTTTAGCCATTTTCAGCTCCAGGACCGAGACCCCAAAGGGCAAATCAGTCTCCATTGGAGCATGAATCGGTTCATGCAAGGATGTGGTGAATCAGGCTTAGATTATCAATCAGTTTGGAATGATTTGGGCTAGAGGCTATCCAAGAACCTCCTCAACCAGAGCAATCTGCGGTCTCGCTCCAGAAGGGTTTCGGCCGTGGAGCTCTTGGTGTAATCGTAAAAGCCTCTTCCGGTTTTCACCCCTAGGTGCCCAGCCTGTACCTTTTCCATCAGACTCTTGGGGATCCGGTCCTCGTTGACCAGTTGGATAGAAGGATTCCCCAGGAATTTGAGGGCCAGGTCCAGCCCAGTAAAATCATATCTTTGGACCACACCCACCACCGGGATTCTGATTCCCAAAGAGGCTTTCACCGCCTCATCTATTTGCTCAGGGGTGGCATAGCCCTCATCCAGGAGGTGAAAGATCTCCCTGGCCATGGCCCTTTGAAGACGATTAACTATGTAACCTGGAATGAACCTTTTCATAACCACGGGCCTCTGCCCCCAACTTCGCATGAGTTCAAGTAGTTCCTGCAATACCCCTGAAGCGGTACGTGGGTTTGGCACAACCTCCACCAGGGGAATAAGATGAGGGGGAGCGTAGAAGTGAGCTATGAGGAACCTTTCCAGAAGCTCCTCGGGGGCTAACGCAAAAACGTCTAGGTAAGACGTGTTGCTGGCCAGGATCGTTCTCGAGGAGAGTTTGGGGGCTATGGCCTCATAAAGCTTGCTCTTGGCATTGACATCCTCGCTTATGGCTTCCAGCACCAGTGTCGAATCTACCAGGGGTTCCTCCCAGGAGGTGCTGGTCTTGATCAGTGTCAGGATGCCCTCGGCACCCATCTCTCCCAGCTCTCCCTGGGCTTCCAACCATCGGGTTTCGGCTTCCAGAAGCTCCCTTGCCTTTATCAGAGCTTTTTGTTCCGTATCCACGAGCCAAACAGGATGCCCGGCCCGGGCCGCCAACAAAGCCAACCCGTGTCCCATGGTGCCGGCTCCCAATACCGTGACCGGCTTATCTCCCTGGTGAATCCTATTGATCCCTCCCATGGCAACCTCCTCTTGGGCACACCCCAGCGCATCTTGGGCCCTCAAAGCCCTTTCCGAGTCAGACGGCTCCCCATATAATAAAGCCAATTGTCGCACAGAAAAGGGGTCTTTCAATGTATGAGATAATGATCCAGGAGAGCTTTTCGGCTGCACACAGGCTTCGAAACTACGGTGGGCAGTGTGAGGATCTTCACGGCCACAACTGGCGGGTGGATGTGGTGGTCAGGGCAAGGGAGCTTGACTCCACAGGCCTTGCCATTGACTTCAAGGAACTCAAGAAACACACCCGCGAGATCCTCAGCAGCCTGGACCACGCTTTCCTGAATGAATTGGAGCCCTTCCAGCAATTGAACCCATCCTCGGAGAACATAGCTCGTTTCATATTCCAGGGCCTGAGGGAAAGGCTTGCGGGCACAGACCTGTCAGTGATGAGGGTGAATGTGTGGGAGTCTGATCATTCCTGTGCTTCGTATTTGGGAGAAGAGCCATGATCGATGTTCAAAACCAGCGCGATCACAGAAACATAGACATCCAAAAAGTGGGAATAAAAAACATTCGCTATCCCATTACGGTCCTGGACAAGGCCAATGGAACCCAGAACACAGTGGCCAGCATAAACATGTACGTGAACCTGCCCAGGCATTTCAAGGGCACACACATGAGCAGATTCGTGGAGGTCCTCAATGCCCACCGACACAAGATAAACCTGAAGCACTTCGGGGTGATCCTGGAAGACCTGCGCAAGGCCTTGAAGGCTCAAAGCGCCCATATGCAGATCTCCTTTCCCTACTTTCTGGAGAAGCGAGCACCTGTGTCCGGTGCACCCGGGCTCATGGAATACGCATGCGAGTTTTCAGGCTCTGTGGGGGATACGAGGGTTTTTCTGGTGGGAGTCTCGGTCCCGGTAACCACCCTTTGCCCCTGCTCCAAGGAAATAAGCTCCAGAGGATCACACAACCAAAGAGGCGTCGTATCAGTGAGAGTCTCGTACAGGCGTTTTTTCTGGATAGAGGATCTCATACAGACCGTTGAGGAATGCGCTTCTTGCGACGTTTACGCCATCCTCAAGAGGCCAGACGAAAAATTCGTCACCGAAAAAGCCTATGACAATCCCACCTTTGTGGAAGATGTGGTCAGGAATGTGGCCACAAAACTGGATTTAGACCCTAATTTCGAGGCCTACAGCGTGGAGGCCGAGAACTTCGAGAGCATACACAACCACAGCGCCTATGCCTACCTGGAAAAACTGCCCAATGGGCTGAAAGAGGCATGGGCTTCCCTGGAAGTATTGCCCCGAAGGATAGAGGCCATCATCTGACTCGTCTTGCTCCCACAAGATGCACAAAACTGCCCCACAGCAATCAAGACTCCAAGTCCTGGGAGCTTATCTGAGACTCTCTCAAAAGGGGCACAGATCCCCGACCTCTTTCAGGGAAATCACTTCCTGCCTGGAGAGCTCCCTAATGGGAACCTCCTTGGCCAGCGCTCTTATGAGCTCTTCCAGTTCCTCCTCCATGTGAGGCGAGAGCAAGATTTCCACCAGGCCCATTTTTCCATCCAGGGTGCGCACTACCCCCAGCCCCTCATAGGCGTGTATCACAAATCCCACGTAAGCTATCTCCTCAGGCGGGAGCATGAAATAACGGGCCTTGTCCCTCATGGCATAAGGGGTTCCTTTTACCGAGGCATTTCTTGAAGCCTGGGTTCTTTTGCGACTAGAATAACCAAGGAAATTCTATCAGAAAAGGGTTGACTCATGGGATCTTTGGAGCCATTGCTGGCCCTGGACGTAGGCAGCGGGACCCAGGACCTCTTTCTCTGGGATCCAGAGCAGGTAACCGAGAACTGTTTACAAATGGTGCTACCCTCCCCCACCAGAATGCTGGCCAAGAAGGTAAGGGATGCTACCAGCAGGGCCGTGCCCATTCACCTCAAAGGATTTCTCATGGGTGGAGGGCCGGTGGCATGGGCCATCCGCGAGCATGCAAAGGCCGGCCTGGGGGTCACGGCAGAGCCTAAGGCCGCCTTGACCCTTCATGACAATCTGGAACATGTGGAGGAGATGGGGATCAGGATCCTGGAAGAACCACCCGAGAATTGCTTGGTCATCAGGATGGGTGACATTCAAAGGGAATTGCTAGCTCCCATCTTTGAGATGTTTGAGATTCCCGAGCCCAGGATCTGGTGTGTGGCAGTTCAGGATCACGGGCATCAGCCCCATGGCAGCAACCGGGAGTTCAGGTTCCAGCACTGGAGGAAACTCCTGGAGGAGGGAGGTGAGATCTCCAGGACATTGTATAGGCAACCCCCTTCTTACATGACCAGGATGCTCTCGGTGTTGGAGCAGGTACCTCAAGGCCTGGTAATGGACACAGGAATGGCAGCAGTACATGGCGCCATGTGCGATCCCCTGGTGGAAGCTGCTTTGGATTCCGGGGTATTGATTGTGAATCTGGGAAACCAACACACCTTGGGGGCCTTGGTGACCAGGGAGCGCATCTGGGGTCTTTTTGAACATCATACAGGGGCCCTTGGGCCAGAGTCATTAAAAGCCTGGATGGATAGATTCCGCCTTGGATTGGTGGATTCAGTGCAAGTCATGGAAGATGGGGGGCATGGCTGTGCGTACCATCCAGAGGGGCTCGAGAGGGGCATGTTTCAGATGACCGTGGTCACAGGCCCCCGTAGAGAGCTTGCCTCCACCTTGGGCTGGCATATGGCAGCCCCGTTGGGAAACATGATGTTGAGCGGCTGTTTCGGTATGGTGCGCGCATATCTCCAAGGCCTGGGCGTTGTATGGCCTTGAAACCTGGAGCTGGACCCATGAGCAAGATTCTCTCCGAGGCAGAGGCCAAAGAGCGCATGGAAGAATTGCGCAAGGCCATCCATTACCACAACTACAAGTACTATGTGCTGGATTCACCGGAAATATCAGATGCCCAGTATGATGCCATGTTCAGGGAATTGGAGGAGCTGGAGCGGGCATATCCCCACTGGGTAACACCAGACTCACCCACTCAAAGAGTGGGAGCACCTCCCCTGGAGAAATTCTCCACAGTGGAGCACGCCCAGCCCATGCTGAGTCTGGCCAATGCCTTCACCGACCAGGAGGCAAGGGATTTTGACGAAAGGGTGCATAGATTTCTCAGAATTACAGAGCCCATAGAATACGTAGTGGAACCAAAGATGGATGGAGTGGCCGTGGAATTGGTGTACGTGGATGGCGTACTTCAAACCGGCTCTACCAGGGGAGATGGCATCAGGGGAGAAGACGTAACCCTCAACATTCGCACCATCAAGAGCATTCCTCTCAGGCTTCTGGCAGACCAGCCAGGCATCCCTCCAATACCTCACAGAGTGGATGTGAGGGGAGAAGTATACATGTCCCTGGAGGACTTCAAGGCCCTCAACGAGAAAAGAGGCCAGACAGGGGAGCCTCTTTTCGCCAATCCAAGAAATGCCGCTGCAGGATCACTGCGGCAACTGGACTCCTCCATTACCGCCCAAAGGCCTCTCGACATGTTCGCCTATGGGGTGGGGGAGATGCGCGGAGTTTCCTTCCAAACCCACTGGGAGGTGCTTCAGAGTCTCAGAGCTTGGGGCCTGAAAGTCAATCCCTTGATCCGTGTCTGCCACGGAATAGAAGAGGCCATAGAGAGATATCACCAGCTTCTTGAGCTGCGTCACCAACTGCCGTACGAAGCAGATGGGGCCGTGTTCAAGGTCAACTCCCTGGCCTTGCAGAGAACTCTGGGGGAGATTTCCCGAAGTCCCCGCTGGGCCATAGCCTTCAAGTTTCCTTCCACCCGCGAGACCACTGTGGTGAGGAAGATCCAGGTGCAGGTGGGTCGAACCGGGGTGCTCACCCCTGTGGCCATCCTGGAGCCTGTCAGGGTGGGTGGTGTCCAGGTAAGCAGAGCAACTCTTCACAACCAGGATGAAGTGGAACGCAAGGATGTCAGGGCAGGAGATACGGTCTTGGTTCAGAGGGCCGGGGATGTGATTCCAGAAATAGTGGAGGTCTTGTTGGATCGCAGGCCCCCAGATGCCCAGCCTTTCCAAATGCCCAGGCAATGCCCTGTATGTGGGGCAAGGGTGGAGAGGCTGGAGGGAGAGGCTGCCCACAGGTGCATGGGCATTTCCTGCCCGGCCAAGCTAAAGGAAAGCATCTTACATTTTGCCTCCAAGAGAGCCATGGACATTGACGGACTCGGGGAAAAAATGGTCAACCAGCTCGTGGACAGGGGCCTGGTGAAATCAGTGGACCATCTGTACGAACTCAGATACGAGCAACTGGCCTCCTTGGAACGCATGGCCCACAAGTCAGCGTCCAACCTTCTGGAAGCAATTGCAAGGAGCAAGGAGCCACCTTTGGAGAGGTTTTACTATGCCCTGGGGATTCGCCATGTGGGGGAGCACCTGGCAAGAGTCCTGGCCAAACATTACCCTGATCCGAGGCAGCTCATGAAAGCCCAACAGCAGGAGCTCACCATTATCAGGGACATAGGGCCAAAGGTGGCTCAGTCGCTAGTCTCCTTTTTCCAGGAACCCCAAAACAGAAAGGTGGTGGAAAGACTCCTGGAGCTGGGGGTCAGGCCCGTGCCTCCACAAGAAGGCGCATCTTCACCCCTGGAGGGCAAGACCATCGTTTTCACAGGATCCTTGAGTTCCATGACCCGTTCAGAGGCCCAGGCTCTGGTGGAGCGCCTGGGAGCAAGGGCCTCTTCCAGCGTCAGTTCCAAGACCGATCTGGTGGTGGCCGGTCCAGGGGCAGGCTCCAAGCTTCAGGAGGCCAGGAAATTGGGCATAAGGGTGATATCAGAGGAGGAGTTCCTGAAGATGGTGCAACAGAATTAGCCCCCTGTCTTCAGGATTACGTAATGGGCCTAGGCTCACAATGTCTTGGAAGAAGCTGTCTTGTGCTCCAATGCAAGGTAATTTCCATATGGGGCTCTGCCCGGCCCAGGCCGCAAGACGCATCAGGGGGCATGGGGTTGGTGGCGTAGCACCCAAGAGGGTTTGTGAATTAGAAGCACCAAGAACCGATGCCATTTCGGTTAGAGGCTTTGGGTGGGAGCAAAAGAAAATTCCGGCTCTTATCACATGCAAAGAAATGCTTCTTGGAGAATTCTTGGTCAGGATCCACTTTTCTTAAATGATTCAGGCTGATAGGATGCACCGGGAGGCTGGCCATGGAGGATTCGGTACAGGCACATGTGTGGATCTCGGGGAGGGTCCAGGGGGTTTTCTTTAGGTCCAACACCCAGCAACAGGCCCAAGCCAGGGGGCTTAGAGGCTGGGTTAGAAATCTTCCCGATGGAAGGGTGGAGGCTGTTTTCCAAGGAGACCCAAAGAAAGTGGAGGAAATGCTCCATTGGTGTCATCAAGGCCCCTCGGGGGCCTGGGTGAAAGAGGTGGAGGTGATATGGGAGACGCCCGCACAGAATCTTGCGGGGTTTCGCATAGCGTATTGACCGGGCTGATGGAAAAATGATAAGCACCCCCAAGATCCCCTAGGAAGGAAGACGAGATGGAGCTTCGTCACATAAGGCTCCTTTGCCTGATACTGGAGCAAGGAAGCGTCTCGGCTGCAGCCAAGTCAGCCGGGCTGGGCCAGCCCACGGTGAGCCAGCATTTGCGCTCTTTGGAACAGGAGCTGGGCATTTTGCTTTTCGAAAGAAGAGGCCGAAGAATAGTGCCCACCGAGGCGGCACGAGTTTTCCACCCTTATGCCAGGCAGGCCATTCAGATACTTGAAAACGGCCGCCGGGCCCTGGATGAGCATCTGGGACTCGTGAGGGGAAAACTAAAGCTGGCCGGAAGTACCATACCCGGCCATTACATCCTTCCTCCCATAATGGCTGACTTCCATTCTCGATTCCCTGGAGTGGAGATGTGCCTGCAGGTGGGTGATACACAGTGGGTGGTGGAAAGGGTAAAAGGAGCGGATGTGGAAATTGGATTCGTAGGGGCCAAGATGGAGCAGGAGGGCTTGAGCTTTGAGCCCTTTGCCAAAGACGAGTTGGTGCTGGTCGTTCCATCCGGCCATGAGCTGGCAGGGAAAAGGCTGGACCTGGAGGGTCTGAAACAATTGCCTCTAGTATCCAGGGAGCAGGGTTCTGGAACTCGCAAGAACTGGGAAGAGCACCTGAGGAGGGCTGGCGTTGATCTGGATGAGCTTAAGATAGTGGCTGAATTGGGAAGCACCGAGGCCGTGCTCAGAGCGGTGGAGGCTGGAATGGGTGGAGCCGTAGTCTCCATCTGGGCTGCTCAGGGCCATCTGGTGCGCGGAGAGTTGCAAAAGGTGCATTTATTTCTAGGAAAGATGGGCAGAACCTTCTACATGGTCACCCACACATCCCGTCCATTGTCTCCTTCGGCCCAGAAATTTCTGCAATTGAGCAAGGCGGCGGCGCCCCTGGAGAAGCTCCCATGACTCAGCATCCTCCAGCAGGGATCCCATTCCCGCAGCCTTGCCGGGATGGACGACAACTCATGTACATGGACAATGCCGCCACATCATTTCCCAAGGCCCCCGGTGTGGCCAGGGCCGTGGCAGATTATTTGGAACATGTAGGGGCCAGCGCCGGCAGGGGAGCTCACCGTTTGGCCCGTAAGGCCGAAAGTCTCCTGTGGGATACCCGCAGCTTGCTGGCCAACTTGCTTGGAGTCTCTGATCCCAGCAGAGTGGTCTTTGCTCTCAATGTCACCCAGGCACTGAACATGGCTTTGTTTGGACTGCTGAGAGACAAAGACCACGTGGTTACAACTTCCATGGAGCACAATTCGGTGATGAGGCCTCTACGCCACCTGGAGAAGGTGCGCAATATCAAGATATCCATTGCTCAGGCAGACCATGATGGCATCGTGGATCCTCAAAGCATAATCGACCTGATCCGCCCCCAGACCCGATTGGTGGTTATGAACCATGCATCCAATGTAACCGGAGGAATTCTTCCTGTTGAGGCAGTGGCAAAGGCCAAGGGCAACACCATCCTGCTTGTGGATGGGGCACAGACCGCTGGAGCGGTACCCATCCACATGGAGCAATGGGGAGTGGATCTATTGGCTTTCACCGGACACAAGTCCCTCTTGGGGCCTCCGGGCGTAGGCGGGCTTTGCCTGGCACCCCACGTGCAGGTCCCACCCCTTATCCACGGTGGCACAGGGACCAGCTCCGAAAGCCCTTATCAGCCTTTGGAGCTTCCCCTGGCCATGGAGGCCGGGACCCATAACATGGCTGGCATAGCCGGCCTGAGGTCTGCTGTTTCCTATATCCTGGAAAGGGGCGTGAAATCCATTCAGGAGCATGAGGGAAGACTCCTGGGAAGGCTTCTGGAGGGTTTGAAGGAGATCCAGGGGTTAAAGGTTTACGGACCCAAGGGCCTGCAAAACAGAGTACCTGTGGTATCCATAAACCTAGGAGGCATGCACCCGGACCATCTGGCCACGGTCCTGGAGGAAGGCTTTGGAATCCTGGTCAGGTCCGGACTGCACTGCTCTCCCAACGCCCACAAGACTTTGGGCACTTTCCCAGAAGGTACTGTGCGCATCTCCCTGGGACCCTGGCATGAGGATCAACATGTAGAAAAACTGTTGGAGGCCCTAAAGGAGATCTCCGCCCAGTTGGGTTACTGAAAAAAACAAAGTGGTTTGTCAGGGATTTTTGAGTAATGACCCGTGAAGTGTAACTAATAGCCTGGGTGAGCCTTGGAGGATAATCCAGGTTGTAGCCGTTCTCATTATTGCCCTTGAAGCTCATCCCAAGCTCCTTCTAGCCTTGGAGCATTATCCCGGCTATCATGGAACCCCATGAGGCGAGTTCTAGACAGATATATCATGAGAGAAATGGCGGGTCCCTTCGGCCTGATCCTGGCGGTTTTTCTGTTCGTCCTGCTCATGGGCCGCATGATCAAGATAGTTGAGATGATAGTCCGACAAGGGGTGGGAGCCCTGGACGTGATTCGTCTCTTGGTATACTTGATGCCTTCTTTCTTGCCTCTGGCCGTTCCCATGGCAACCCTCATTGCGGTGGTGATCTGCTTCTCGAGGCTCTCCTCGGACATGGAAATAACGGCCATGAAGGCCTCGGGCATCAGCCTGTACCAGATGTTGCCGCCGGTGGTAATCTTCTCAGGAACCATGTGCCTGTTCACCTTGTTTCTCACCCTGGAGGGAGCTCCCTGGGGTGCTTACGCCTTCAGGGAAATGGTCTTTCAGCTGGCCAAAAAACATGTATCTGTATCCATCAAGGAGGGAGTCTTCAACGAGCTCATGCCGGGGCTGGTGATCTATGCAGAGCGCATTCGACTGGAAGACGGCCTCATGGAAGGAATTTTTGTGCACGATCAGCATTCCTCTCAGGTGCCAGTGCAGATCCTGGCCAAGAAGGGAATGCTCCTCCAAGACAAGGAGACTGGCCTGGCTTTGCTCCTGGAAAATGGTACTGTTTACCAGGCCTCCCCCAAAGAGGGCAAGCTTCGTCAGGTCAATTTTGAAAGCTACAAGCTGGACTTGGAACTCTCCATGGCCAGCGCTCAAGAGAAAATAAAAGGCAAGCGTGCAGAAGAATGGGACCTCAGTGGGATGATCTCCCAGATAAGGGGCAGACTCTCCAAAGGCAAGGGGCTGTCCAGGGATCTACTCATTGAAATCCACAGAAGGTTGGCTATTCCTGTGGGTTGCTTTATTTACGGAATCCTGGCCTTTCCCCTGGCCCTCCAGTCCGGGCCCAGGGGTCGATCCCATGGATTTGTGCTGGGGATGTCGGCCATAGTTCTGTATTACATGATCTTCTCGGCAGGAAGAACCCTGGCTGAAACAGGGAAAGTTCCTGCCTGGGTGGGCATCTGGTTTGCGAACTTTCTTTTTGGGATCATGAGCCTGACACTCCTGGTCAGGACAGCCAGAGAGAGGCCATCGGCGGTCCTCATGCGGATTAACGCCATTTTTGATTTCTTACAACGCGTCTTGGCCAGGACCCTAGGGGGACGAGAATGAGCCTCCTTTTCCGGTATGTACTGAAGGAAAACGCCAAAGTACTTGGGTGGATCTTCGGGGTCTTGCTGCTTCTGTGTTTTCTCATAGACTTCTTTGAGCGCTGGGATGATCTCCTGGAACATGATGTTGCGACCTCCCTGGGTCTTTATTACATGGCCTGCAGGATTCCCCAGTATGTGGTTTACATCATCCCAGTCTCAATGCTTTTGAGCAGTTTCATAACCTTGGGGCTCATGGGCAGGAGGAACGAGCTCATTGCTTTGAAGGCCTCTGGGGCAGGAGGGCTGCTCATCGTACGACCTATGCTGATAACAGCCGGGCTTCTTTGCGTGGTTTCATTTTTCTGGGCCGAGTCATTGGTCCCTGAGGCCAACCGGGAGGCCGCCAGGATATGGCAGATGGAAGTCAAGAAGACTTCTCAACGCAGTATAGTCACCGGCTCGGAGGTATGGCTTAAGAGCCCCTTTGCACAAGGCATGACCTTTTACCGTATAGGGTTTCTCCCGGTCAATCAAAGCTCTTTGCCAGGCCCGGGGAAAGAAGAACCCACCTTGGTGCTCAAGGAAGTTACACTGCTTCGTCTGGACAGGGAGTTCAGGCTCCTGCAAAGGGTGGATGCCCGAGAGATGTCTTGGGAGGGGCAACAGTGGTCATTCTCTGACGGAATCCAGTGGAATTCCGAGAGCCTGGATGAAAGAGGGCCCAGAGTGGAGCGCTTTGAGAAAAAAACCCTGTCCCTGCCTGAGAAGCCTGAGGACTTTCAATGGGTGCGGCAAGAGGTGGAGACCATGGGTTTTTTCCAACTAAGAGAATACGTGGAGAGGGCCCGGCGTGAAGGTTTTGAGAACACATCCCAGGTGACGGATCTTCATTTCAAGGTTGCAAGCGCCCTGTTCTCGTTGGTGACAGCGCTTTTCACGATTCCCCTTGCCATGCGGATCCCGCCCCGGGCAGGTGGGCTGGCCTTGGGAGTGATCCTCTCCATGGGCATAGGATTCCTGTACTATCTTGTTCTGGCCTTGGGCCTGGCTTTGGGACGTAGCGGAGCTCTTGCGCCTTTTCCGGCAGCTTGGGGGGCAAATCTGTTGTTCGGCTCGGTGGGGCTTTGGTGGATTCTTCATATGAGGCAATGAGTTAAGTGACCACCCGAAATTCTCCATCCCCCGTGGAGCATAGAAAAGGGGGTCCTGGCATCAGGGCCTGGAAGCCCCCTCATTTGGCAAGTATGTATGGCAGCAAACCTGAAGAATTCAATGAATTGGGAGCTGGGGGCCGAATCTATGCTGGCAAGAGCCTTCGGCCCTCGCAGAGCCTCCTTTAATCTGGGGATGTCTCAGGTGCCCTCTGTCCAGGATCTCAGGTAGCGCTTTTGCTCCTTTGTCAGCCTATCGATTTGCACCCCCATGCTCTTGAGCTTCAACCTGGCAATGGATTGGTCTATTTCCTCTGGCACAGGGTATACCTGGGGTAGCAGCTTCTTGGCACGGCTCACCAAATACTCCACGCTGAGAGCCTGGTTGGCAAAGCTCATGTCCATGACCCCTGATGGATGGCCCTCGGCAGCGGCCAGATTCACCAGCCTTCCTTCGGCCAGCACATATATTCTGCGGCCGTTGGGCAAACTGTACTCTTCCACAAAGGGTCGAATTTCCCTTTTGCCACGAGCTATTTTCCCCAAGGACTCCAAATCCAGCTCCACATTGAAGTGACCGGAGTTGGCCACGATGGCCCCGTCCTTCATCTTCAGGAAATGTTCCTTTCTTATCACCTTTGTGTCTCCTGTCAAGGTGCAGAAGAAGTCTCCTATCCTGACTGCCTGGGCCATGGGCATGACTCGAAAGCCATCCATTGTGGCCTCCAGGGCCCTGACGGGGTCCACCTCGGTCACCACCACATCGGCACCCATGCCCCGAGCCCTCATGGCCACACCCCTTCCGCACCAACCGTATCCGCTCACCACGAAAACGCTTCCGGCCAGGAGTCTGTTGGTAGCCCTCAGGATTCCGTCTATGGTGCTTTGGCCTGTGCCATAACGATTGTCAAAGAGATGCTTTGTCTGGGCGTCGTTCACCGATATGATGGGGTAAGCCAACACACCCTGGCTGGCCATGGAGCGAAGCCGTATGACGCCTGTGGTTGTCTCCTCGGTGCCTCCGATTATGTGCTCCAGGAGATCCCTTCTCTCCTGGTGAACCGTGGAGACCAAATCCGCACCATCATCCAGAGTGATCATGGGGGCTGTTTCCAGAACAGCCCTTATGTGGGCATAGTATCTTTGCTGGTCTTCCCCTTTTACCGCATAAACCGGTATCCCGTCATTTTCCACCAAGGCGGCGGCCACATCGTCCTGAGTGCTGAGGGGATTGGATGCGCAAAGTGCTACCTGCGCGCCTCCGGCCTTGAGGGTTCGAATCAGGCTGGCGGTCTCGGTAGTCACGTGCAGACAAGCGCCAAGGCGCACTCCCTCCAAGGGCCTGCTCTTGGAAAAACGGGCCCGGATCATTCTCAAAACAGGCATCTCCCGCTCAGCCCACTCTATGCGTAGGGCTCCCTGGGGAGCAAGTTTTGGATCTGCGATGTCGCAATCTTTCTTCATGTCTTTCCTCTCCAAAATGATCTCCTGGGATTTTCCCCCTTTTAGTCAGAAGCCCTTTTTCAGAGCCCGGCAGCCCTCCTGAGTTGCTCTGCCTTGTCCGTACGCTCCCAAGTGAAATCCGGATCCTGACGGCCGAAGTGCCCGTAACAGGCAGTCTTTTTGTACACAGGCCTCAGAAGGCTCAGGTGGTGGATCATGTCAGAAGGCTTGAAGCTGAAAAAATCCCTTATGAGCTGGGCGATCCTATCAGAAGGAATGCGGCCCGTGCCATACGTGTTCACATTAATGGAGACAGGCTCTGCCCGGCCTATGGTGTAGGCCACCTGTACCTCGCACTCCTCTGCAAGCCCCGCAGCGACTATGTTCTTGGCAACATATCTGGCCATATAGGAGCCGCTTCGGTCCACCTTGGAGGGATCCTTGCCTGAAAAACATCCTCCACCGTGGCTGCCCCTGCCTCCGTAGGTGTCCACAACTATCTTACGGCCTGTGAGACCACAGTCCCCCATGGGGCCTCCTATGACAAACCTTCCGGTGGTGTTTACAAAGTAACGTGTGTGTTCATCCAACATGCCCTCGGGTATGGCCTTGCGAATCACTTCTTCCAAGATGGCCTCTCGCAGCGTGCCAATTTCCACATCCGGACGATGCTGGGCAGCCACCACCACCGAGTCCACACGCACGGGCTTTCTGTTCTCATACTGAACAGTGACTTGGGACTTGCCGTCCGGTCTAAGGAAATCCAGTATTCCCTGCTTTCTAACCTCGGCCAGCCTCCTGGTGACGCTATGGGCCAGCATTATGGGCATTGGCATGAGCTCCTTTGTTTCGGTGCAGGCATATCCGAACATGATCCCCTGGTCCCCTGCACCCTGCTCTTCTTGGCCATTGACCCCCAGGGCTATGTCTGGGGATTGTTGGTCTATAGAGGTAAGCACCGCACAGGTCTCCCAGTCAAAGCCCATGGAAGAGTTGCTGTAACCTATCTCTTTGATGGTCTGGCGCACGATTTGGGGCATGTCCACGTAGCAGCTTGTGGTGATTTCCCCGGCTATTATGGCCAAACCCGTTGTGACCAAGGTCTCACATGCCACCCTGCAAAAAGGATCCTGCTCCATTATGGCATCCAAGATGGCATCAGATATCTGATCCGCCACCTTGTCAGGGTGGCCTTCTGTGACCGACTCCGATGTGAAAAGGTAGCTCTTCATGCCCATGCTGAATCCTCCGGTTGGAGCCTTTGAGACCCGGTTTTGTATTCAGATTCCATGAGCGCTTTGCTCATGGCGCATAAGGCTTCAGGCCTTCTAGGTCCTCTTTAGGGGCCTCTACGAAAAAGGGTGAAAGACCTTCATGGTCCCCACCCATCAAGTGAACTTCTGTTTTGTACCATGCCCCTTGCCCCATGGCAAGTGTGCCTATGGACAAAGGCTTCCATTTGGCATAATAGCGCTGGCAAGGCCCTGGCGTACAAGGGCTGTTGGAAATTTGCGTGTTATGCTGGTCCTGAGGCTTGGCTCAAAGATGATTTCAAAGGGAGCCACGAAGCTAAAAGGCAATCTGGAGTCCCGAACGCGAAGTTCATCACTGGGGAGGATCGATACCATGGGAGACGATTTGTTCAAGAAAGGCTTGGAGATACGCAGGGAGATTCTTGGGGCAGATTACGTGGACCAGTCCATTTCCAAGGCCGATGAATTCAGCCTTCCTCTACAGGAACTGGTGACCGAATACTATTGGGGGGTGGTCTGGGCCCGTCCTGGTCTGGATAGAAAGACCAGGAGCCTTATAAACCTGGCCATGCTGACAGCCTTGAATCGGCCCCATGAGATCAAGCTCCACGTAAGAGGGGCCCTAAACAATGGCTGCACCAGGGAGCAGATCAGGGAGGTTTTCTTGCAGTGCGCCATATACTGCGGTGTTCCCGCAGCAATGGACGGCATGCGCCTTGCCAGCCAGGTATTCCAAGAGATGGAATCCAAGAAATAGCAAAGGATCCTTGTCTTGCGATTGGGAATCTTACGAAGGCCATGGGCCTCAAAGGGACCCTGAAAAGATCTTTCTATCCAGTAACAGGCACCGAAGAGTCCAACCCTGAGGGCTTAGGCCCCCAGGGTCGACTTTCTGGGTGAGAGTTGGGGCAGCTTAATTACCCTGATCACCTTTTTAGTAAAATGCTGAAAGGCTGTCATGATGGGGCCAGCAGCTTGGCCCTGCATATCACGCGGTGCCTATATGTGCCATAAAAAGAAGCCAAGAACACCAAGACCCCCACCAAGATGGAGACCGTCTGGTCAGGATGGAGCATGACTACCAGAGAGACAACGGCAAAAACCACGCGGGCCACAGAGTCCATGGCTCTTGCCTCTGATATTCTCCCGAACATGGAGAAGCTTATGCCCCAGCAGGCCACGGCCACAAGCATCATGTCCAGAACCTGCCCCCACCCCGGGCTGGTCACTATTTGTGACCTTACGAATATGGCAAAGGTCATCAAGGTGATGGGAAGGCAAAGCTTGAGAGCCTCAAACATGGTTTGCATGAAGGAAGCCTCTGCTATTCTGGCAGATACCGCTGCAGTCAAAGAAGTAGGGGGGGAAAGCTCTCCCCACACGGCCAAAAGAAAACAAAAGAAATGGGCTGTCCATGGGTCTATGCCCAGCTTGCGCATGGGCTCCACTATGATCACGGCCAAGACTATGTAAGTTGCCGTGGGTGGGAGCCCAAGGCCCACCAGCCATCCGAAAATCCATGCCATTATCACCAGAGCTATTACATGCCACTCCCCAATGCTGAGAAGCATCCCGCCCATCCTGTTGATAAAACCTGTCACAGTGAAGAGCCCCACCATGATCCCCAGAGTGCAAAGCAAAAGAGTCAGAAAGGATGTCATCTCAGCATGGGTCATTATCATGGTTTTGACATTACTCAAAAGCGTGTCCTTGTCAGTGGAGGGGTCCTTGAGGACATGCTTGAAAAAGAGGTAGAGCAAGACCAGAAGCAGGAACATCAATCCGCCAGTATAAAGCCCTGCCAGCTGCTCTCCCAGGTGCAAGACTCCCATGAGGAATGTGAGAAAGACTATCCCAATGAAAAAGACCGCGGTCTTGAGCTGCTCATAAACCGGGATGGTGCTCTTCTCTATGGGCTCCGGAGGCATCAATCTTGTGCTTATGAGATAAAGTGATAGGGCTAGAGTCGAGTAATAGGTGAAGGCCAGGGCAAATCCTCTTATTACCACGCTCCAGTAAGAGACTCCCAAGAACTCCGCCATGACAAAACCCGCCACAGCCATCACAGGAGGCATTATCAGTCCTCCCATGGACGCTGAGGTCTCCACAGCCGCAGCTATCTCGCCAGGCATGCCGTACTTTTTCATGAGAGGTATGGTGAAGGCTCCCACCACTGTGGCATTTGCAGCCCCGCTGCCGCTGACCATCCCCACCGCAGAGGAGGCCAGAACAGCGGTCTGTGGAACCGTGGCCCTGGATTTACCGGCTATCTTTCTCATGAAGTGGACCATGGCCCCCTGGGCTCCGAAGCCGTTGGCCGCTGCAGCCAAAAGCAAAAATGCGGCTATGGTGGTCAAGGCTATCTGGGCATACTGACCGTAAATACCGGTGGAGAGCTCCACCGTACTGGAAGTCACGATCCTGTAAAATGTGGTCCCAGGGTGCCAGAAAAAGTCCAGAGGGCTCAGATATCCCCAAAGGGTGTAGAAAACCATGACCAGATTCACCCAGAAAAGCTCTGGATGCACAAGTCTGGATAGCTCCATGACCAAAAGGAAGACCAAAAGACCCATGACAAAGTCCGTCTTGGTATAGGAGCCCTGACGCCAAATGGCTATCTCCTCATACTGGACAGTAAAGTGGTAAAAAGCAAACACACAGATACCCAAATACACCATAAGGATGAGATTGTTTGCCAGGGGGGGAAGCCTCTTGTACATGTATCCTTCTTGGTGCATGCGAAGAATCTGCAACATGAGGGCTATGGGCACAAGAGAAGCTACTAGCTCACTGGGTCCACCAAAACCCGTGTAGAAGTACCAGCATAGCCAAATAAACATGAACACGGACAAGCCGAATCTCAGGTTCTTCAGGTTTGCATACTGCTGGATCAGTTCTTTCACCACTTTATCCTCCTTCCCCCCTCCAGCATGTCCTGCCATCTAGAACCGATCGGGACTGAGTTTGCAACCCCTGCTTTGCACATCAAGCTTCCTCGAGAGGCCACTTCTTCTCTGGATCAACTGGGAGGGATTTTGGGGGGAGCATCCCCCCAAAATCTCTTGGAGCAGTCTTCTAACTCACTTTGCGCCCACTACCTTCCATTTGTCGTCCCAGGCTTTGTGCTCTTTGAGGAACTTGGCCAGCCCCGGATGAACAGGTGCCTGTGGATTCGCGCGTATTCCCTTGACCTGCATGCCCACAAAGTCCTTTGCCAGGGGCTCGAAACCAGGATCTGCCTTGGCAAGGTTTTCTTTCTCGGCAAAGAACTTGGTTAGCATCTTATACACTATTTCCTCAGGCATATCCGGACGCACGTTGTAGGCAAAAAGCAGGGGGACCCCCAAAATGGTCTTTACACCCACATCCTTGCTGAAAACTTTGCTGGCATCTATTTCTGTTGGGGCCAGGTTGGCGGCCGTGAGCTTCTTTATCTCTTCCTGGCTGGGGTTAATTATCCTTATGTCCACCTGCAGCTCTGTTTCTCGCCAGTATGAGGGAAGGGATCTTCCTGCCGTGGTATAGCACACAGCTCCTACTATGGTTCCGGCCTTGAGGGCATCCCCCTGGGCAGGCTCTCCTATCTGAACATGCTTGAAGTCGTAACCCAGGGCCTTGAAAATACGCTTGAAATTCAGCCAGTTCATGAACCCAGCCGGGGTAAAAAACACGGGCTTCCCGCTGAAATCCTTCCAGGACTTGAACTGGTCAGCTTTGGACGCCAGCACCGCCATGAAGGATTCCATGGGATAGGCATACCAGGTGTGCACCAGAAGATCCTTGGCAGGCTTGTAGTCCTTGAAGGCTCCATCTTTCTCATACACATCGGTCATTCCCACATCCGCCGTGTACGAAATCTCTGCGTTGCCGTCCATTGCGGCCTTCATTGCCGCAGTGGTAGAAGGATAAGGGTTCACCGTAACCGTGTATTCTCCCCCCAGGGCATCCTCCAAGACCTTCACCATCTGAGCCGCCACCTTGTACCCGTACGAACCGGTGCTGGATGTGGCCCAGCGTATGGACTTGCGTTCAGCAGCCTGGACCGATGTGATGGCAAATAGGAAGAAAAAGATTAAGATCAACGATGCTTGCCATGACAAATTACCCGCTCTTGTTCTTCGCAACATGACCTACCTCCTAAACGTGATTTGGGCGGAGAGTCCACCATAGATCGGATTTTGACCCCGCCTGGATAAAACTCAATATTTGCTCTTGCTTGTTGAGGAAGCCCCGCCCATAGGAGCATACACATCCACTTGGCTTCAGAAATCCCAACTACGCTCCCCCTCATGAAACTACCTATGGCCATCGAGCGTGCAGGCCAAGAAAGAAGGTGCTTTGGTATGTGGCGGGAAACTTACCAGATATTTACCAACACGTCAACGTTGAGGAAGGACTCCTGGGGAAAGTTCCTCAGACCGCGGTTGCCGGGGTCCAGAGTTACCACAATGAAAAGTGCTCCCCTAAGCCCCCAAGAGAATGGCAGACAACACAATGTGTTTCCCGCGCCTCAGCTTTCTGGCTCTTAGCACCAAAGAAGGATGAGGCGCGGGGTTGGGCTCACAGGGCTCTTAGAAAGGCCACCAGGTCTTTCTTTTCCTGATCCGTGAGCTTGAGGCCCTGAATTAGGTTAAAGAACTCCACCGTGTCCTCTAGAGTAAGGAGACGGCCGTCATGCAAATATGGAGGGGAGTCTTTGATGCCTCTGAGGGTGAAAGTCTTGATGGGACCGTCGGATGAGGCCATTCTACCGTTCACCATTTGGGGCTTGTAAAATCTCTCGGCCTTCAAGTCATGCATAAGATTGTCTGTGTAGTATGGTGCTGGATGGCAGACTCCGCACTGGGCCTTTCCAAAAAAGATTTCCTGCCCCCTCAGCTCCTCGGGAGAGGCCTTGCTTTGGTCCAGTTTTCCGTAGATGTTGAGCTTGGGAGCCGGTGGGAAACCCAGAATGGACTGAAACTCTGCCATGAAGTGCACCTGACTGCCCCTTTCCAGCACGTTAACGCCTTTTTTGGTGGCTATCACCGGGTCACCGTCAAAGTAAGCCGCCCTCTGTTCGAACTCGGTGAAGTCTTCTATGGACTTTAGCGCCCTTTGGGAGCCGAAGAGCCGTTGAATGTTCACCCCTCTCAAGCTGGGGGTGTCTATTCTGTGACGAAATTCCTGAGGCCTTATGTCACCCACCAGGTGCGTGGCAGCATTGGTGTGCCCGTTTGCATGGCAATCAAAACAGGCTACCCCTCGGCTGGGCTTCTCCGACCTCCTATCTTCCGTCTGATTAAATTGCTGCTGAGGAAAGGGGGTGACCAGCAATCTTAAGCCTTCTAATTGTTTGGGATTAAGAATCCCGTTGAAAAGCTCATAATAGTTGTTGATCGTGACAAGCTTGCCTTGGGAGACGTCTCCCAGGTCTGGTCTGGTGGTAAGGTATATGGGTGCAGGAAACTCGGGTAGAAAATGGTCGGGCAAATCAAAGTCCAGGTCGAATCTAGTCAGGTCTCTTCCTTCCTGACGGTTTATCTCTTCTATGACAAACTTGGGGAAGACCATGCCCCCCTCCCCATGATTGGGATGGGGTAAGGGCAGAAACCCTTTGGGCCAAAGGTTCTTTTCCTTTATTTCTTCGGGAGACAAGGAGGCCAGTTGCTCCCATGTAACTCCTTGGGGCAGCTTGACTCTCACCCCTTCCTGGATGGGCTTTCCTCTGGACATGGTAATACCCTTGGCAGGACGGTCGGCCAGATCATATCTCTCCTGGAGCAGATCCATCTGCCTTTTCATTACCTCAGGCCTGGCAGCCTTCATCTTTGCCATGGTTTTCTCAAAGGGCTCCTGAATGTCTACAGGGGCATAGCTGCTCTTTCTCGCATCTTGGGCTGCAACTGAAACCAGCCCCACTGAAAGACTTACCCACAGAGTCATCAATACATATGTCATTGGCTTGTGTTTCATGGAACATCCCTCCCCATCAATAGTCCACTCTTGGGGTAAATAAAGCCTGCTGTGATACAAAACGAACCACTGCCCAGTTCAAATACTTAGCCCTGTGTTTGCTTGCTTTACTCCCCAGCCCTCACCCCCTTTCAGATCCCTCAGGTCCTTCCCCCAAGAGACCCTTCAAGGTGTGCCCCCAGGATCTCCCAAGGCACATTAGGCTGAATTTCTATCCCATCTTCAATGGATGGTTTTACCCAAATGATGGGCGTTGCCTACCCGGTCTCTCGAGTCCATTACTGTATAAACCCCAAGATCTCTCTGGGGTTTTAGGAACCCTCCAAGGCTCAGGAACCAAAATATTTGGTGCTTTCTGCCCTGGGAATCCGGGGTGATGGCAATCAAAGACGTGATTTGAGAAGACTCAGCCTAGATACGGCCTCGGCCAGGGTCTCTTTTTTCTTGCAAAAGCAGAAACGGACCTGCTGGGATCCTCGCGTGGGCTCAGAGTAGAAGCTGCTTCCAGGAACTGCTGCCACTTTTATTTCCTTTACCAGAAACCTGCAGAAGCTTACGTCATCCTGGAATCCAAAATCCGAGATGTCGGTCATGATATAGTAAGCCCCACTGGGCTTGAAAGTTCTGAATCCTGCCTCAGCCAGACCTTTCAGGAGGATGTCCCTTCGCTCCGCATATCCGGCCGCCAGCTCCTGGTAGTACATCTCAGGGAAATTCATGGCCACCACTGCTGCCTCCTGCAAAGGAGCTGCTGCCCCAACGGTTAGAAAATCATGCACCTTTCTGATCCCGGAGGTCAGCTCCTGGCAGGCAAGCACGTACCCTATGCGCCAGCCTGTAACGCTGTAGGTCTTGGACAGACCGTTTATGACGATGCTCCTGTCCCTCATCTCATCCAAGGAAGCTATGCAAAGGTGTTTTGATCCGTCATAAACAATGTGCTCGTAAATTTCGTCGGTTATGACCACCACATCCCACTTCTTACAAAGGTGAGCCAGGAATTCCAATTCCTCCTTGGAGAAAACCTTGCCTGTGGGATTGTGAGGCGTGTTGAGTATGAGGGCGCGGGTTCTATGGTTGAAAGCCTTTTCCATCTCCCCGAAATCGAAGGTCCAATGAGGCGGATCCAGGGAAACGTATCTGGGGACCGCTCCGCACAAGATGGCATCTGGACCGTAGTTCTCATAGAAGGGCTCCAGGACAACTACCTCTTCACCCGGATTCACCACAGCCAGCATAGAGGCGATCATGGCCTCTGTGGAGCCGCAGGTGACGGTTATCTCTGTCTCTGGATCGTATCTTAGGCCCAGATGCCGTTCTACTTTTGTTGAAATGGCATTTCTAAAGGCAGCAGAACCCCAGGTTATGGCGTACTGATTTATGTCTGCGTCTATGGCGGCTTTGGCAGCTTCCTTGAGAGGACCCGGGGCCGCAAAATCCGGAAAACCCTGGGCAAGGTTGACCCCACCATAACGGATGCAAAGCCGGGTCATGTCTCTTATGACAGACTCGGTAAACTGCCTAGCCTTATGGGAGACTTGTTTCTGACTCATCTTTCTCTGACCCAGGCTCTGGAAAATAATCCCTCGTAGGAGGGATTCTTGGCTTGTGCCCAGAAGGGTTTTTAAGAGTATCATCCCCAAGGCCGCAGATCAACGGGGAGGTGGGAACGATTTCTCTCAAAGGGTAATGCCCACGGGGTTGGGAAGCAAGTCCTTGTTTCTTATTGTCCAGAGCGGGAAGACAAGGCCAATCATATGCTCAAGACTTCTTTTAATGCCTCGGGGATCTTCTCTATGATCTTGTTTATTTGAGTTGCTGGGGTCGGATGGGCCAGCTTTCCCGCCAGCCTGTTGGCCTTAGCCGCCGATTCACAAGCCTTTTCCACTGCCATTCCCGAGGCCACCAGAACCGAGGCCATGCCTGTCAAGGTATCCCCGGTGCCCCCTATGGCCTCCATGGCCTCTACCACAGGCTCCTGGATAACCGAGAGAATCCCTTCCTGGGTGGCCACAAAATCATTGGATCCTTTAACCAAGAGGCACCGTGCCGCATCTCCGTTTCTGAAGGCTCTGGCTATTAGTTCTTCAACACGGTTTTCCTCCTTCAAGAGGAATCCTCTGGTATAAAAGGGGTGGGGGGCCTCCTCGTCGGCCAGAAAAGCCAACTCTCCCACATCAGGAGTGAAGAGCTCATAGGCCTGGGCCTGTCCACTCATCTTGGCCACATACATGTAACCGGCGTCCGCTATCAGAAGGGGTCTCGCGGCGAGATCCTCCAGGGCCAGAAGCACCCTGTTGTGCCAATCCACATCTGGCAGTATGTAATGAAAAGCTATGGCTCTGGTGTTCCAGTCTCTGACTCTTTTCACCAGGTGCGCATATAACTTGAGGCTTCCATCTCCGACTCCTATGTCACCTGCCAGACATGCATGGGGCGGAGGCTCACCCAGCCAGGAGGCGACCTGGGCTGCGGCAGCCAGGAGGGCTGCTGTACCCCTATTTACGGGAAATCCCTGGCCCGCTACAAACAGCCTTTCTCCATCCAGGGAAACAGGACCCTCCACTACCTGCGGAGGCCCCTCAGGTATGGTTCCAACTACCGTAAGCACCTTCTAATCGCCTCTTCAAAAGCCATTTGCAAGGCATATCCGCACAATGTGTAACCGAGCTCCAAGGGGCTGCGGGCCTCCCTGAGGTTTTTCCCCACTATTTCTTTGGCCAAATAGGGCACATCAGGGCATCCACCGCCAGAGACATTGACTATCACTGCGCTGGCTTTGTCCACCGTCAATTTCATGTTGGCAGCCCTCACCATAATATAACCACCCAGATCCTTTACATGAAACAAACCCACCGGAGCCAAAAGGGGGCTGCTCACAGGCACTGTTTCCAGTGGCTCCAATCCTGCATCCAAAAGGATCCTCTGTATCTCCAGCTGTTCCATCAAGGGGAATTCTATGACCATGTCGCAGCCACTTTGTATCTGTGGCGGCGGGCCCATGACCCTCACCTTCTTGCCTTTGGATGCCAGGAGTCTCTCGGCTCGGATCACCTCGCTGGTGTTTCTAAATATTATGATACCCCTTGCTTGCTCCTCCTGCCCTTGGGCCCCAAGAGGCTTCCTGGAGTGCCCTCCCATGCGTTTGAAAAAAGATTTCAAAGCTGTCTCTCCGAGATAATCCTGTATCCCTCTCCGGTCTCTTCTTGGTGAGAGACTCTCCATCCTCCCATGAGAGCGCCTTTAACACATTCTAGCGACTTCTCCTAGCCCAGGCCAATACCTCCAAGGAGCCCTTGCCCATTTCCTTGGAGCCCTCAATGAGCAGTGCCAAAGATCCTGGGCAAGAAAAGCCCCTGGCCTGGGATGAAGGAACAGACGATCTGCAACAATATTCCACCTGATTCGCCCAAAGCACCGCTGCTCTGGTAAAAATTTCTCCCACCTCAGTCAAGCCCAACGCAACGACCAAGGAGGCTTCTTCTATGCCTGGGTTTAAGCTCTTTTCATGAAGGCTCTTGGGGGGGCATCCAGTAAGCTTTTCTGGGGGCCAGCCATTTTTGACTGAATGCTGGTCCCAAGGCTCAACACAATGGGCAGAAGGTAGGTTCGCAGGAAAGACATATCAATGCCTGGGATCATCTTTGCACTTCCACCTCCCTACCCCCCTTCTCTGCCGACACATAGGCTCCATAGAGCACGGCCACAGTGTCGGCTGCCAGGGTGGGACCAGACTTGGGCTCTTTGCCTGTGGCTATGGCTTCCATGAAGTCCTGGATCTCCTGGGGATATCCGAACATAAAGCTCTCGTCAGGAGCCGGAAGAGACCAACCCTGTTTGGTGCCGATCTTCTCGACTATATACACATCTGCCAGTTGCTCCTCTTTGGGATTATAGAGTTCCATGGCGTTATTGGGGCTCAGGTTGCACCTGGTTCTGTGATTGTTAGCAAATATCTCCAGGAAGTTGTAAACTCCGCCCATCACTATCTCCGATGCGAAGACATCGGCCACCATGTCATCCTCAAAGACCACGTGGATCTGGCAGTAGTCCTCTATGTCGTTGTAATCTGTTCTCAGGAATCCTCTATCCTGGTACATCTGATTCCTGGTTATCTCATGAGTCCTTGCACTGACGGACTTGGGCCTAATGGACCTCCCGTAAAGGGTCATGCCCTCGACCTGTTTGAGATAGAGAATGGCCGAAAGTGGATGACAGCTCTTGCCTACCACAGAGCCGCCCCCAGAGAGCCGCCATATGCCGTATGCAGGGGATGTGCTCCCTGAGTGAGACTGCCCCCCCATGGCCCAAAGGATCTGACCTCGGCTCTTGGATATGATCTCAGCCTCTTTCTGGACAGCAGGCGCGTATACCCAGTTCTCGGCGTAGCATAGTTTCTTGCCGCTTTTCTCCCAAGACGCAATGATCCTCCTGGAGCTGGCCAAAGCCTCCTGGAGCATCTCTTCCTTGGGGAAAGAGTTGCCTCGAAAGGAGTCATCTCCGGGAGGCCCATAGTAACCCGTGAAGGGCTTCTCAACTATGACGTGTTTTCCAGCCTCCAGGGCCGCGATGCTCACCGGCTCGTGGGCATAACCTGGGGTGCAGTTGTCTATCACATCCACCCTCTCCAGCATCTCTTCAAGGGACTCAAAAGCCCTTATACCCCTTTGGGAAGCGAATTGCTCCCTTTTGGCCGGCGTCAAGGACGTTACCCCAACTACCTCTACACCGACCCCCGTTACCCTTTGGTATGCTTCATAGTGAAAGGCTGCGGCGTAGCCCGCCCCAACAATTCCAACACGGATCTTCTCCGACATACTAATCACCTCCTCATGCCCTTTGCCCATTGCTCCATCTAGGATTATCCTCCAGACCGGTGATGTGGAAGGCTACACCCCCAACCTCCCAGGACATACTGCCATTCCTCAGTTTGAAAACTAGGCCAGACCAAAAAGGGAGAATCAGGGTATGCCTGAGCATGAATCAAATTGTCCTGGGATGTCCGAAAGTTAACCATATTATGAACTCCCTGTGAGCAACAGGAGCTATTGCCGATCTCTCACACCCCACTGAAGGCGGAAAATCCCCCATCCACTGGGATCACGGCGCCCGTCACGAACTTGGAAAGAGGAGACAGGAGCCAAAGCACAGCCCCTACCAGGTCCTCAGGCTCGCCGAATCTACCCATAGGAGTGTGTGCTATTATGGATTTTCCCCTTGGGGTTAGATCCCCAGTAGCCTCATCATAGAGCAGGTAATGATTCTGCGTTGTGTGAAAAAAACCTGGGGCTACGGCATTGACCCTGATCCCAGCTGAATACTCCTTAGCCATGTGCACCGCCAGCCACTGGGTGAAGTTGGCCACTGCCGCCTTGGCAGCGCTGTAAGCTACTGTGCGGGTCAGCGGCCTGTAACCTGCCATGGAGGCCACGTTGATTATGACCCCCAAGCTGGCCTGGGCCATTAGAGATCCGAAGACCTGGCATGGGAAGACCGTCCCCAGGAGATTGAGTTCAATTGCGTAGCGCAGGGCATCCTCGGGAAGGTCGAAGAACCTTCTATCTACGGACGTAGTAGCCTCTGGGACGTTGCCTCCAGCAAAGTTCAGCAACCCATATACCTCTCCGAACTTCTCCTGGATCCTATTCCTGGCATTGAAAAGCTTTTCCCTTTCGAGTACGTCTGCCTCCAGCACCACCCCCCTTCCAGGAAGGTCGCCAAGGCTCTCCATAAAAGATGAAAGCTTGGAGGGACTTCGGGCCAAGATGACAACATTGGCTCCTTCCCTCACCAGTGCCAGGCAAACAACCTTCCCCAACATCCCACCGCCTCCTGGCACCACGATGGTCTTGCCCTGAAGGTCCCAAATGTTGGAAGCATATGCGTTGTGCATCTTCCCTCTCCGATTCTCTCATTCTTGCCAGCTCATGGAGCCTAACGCGCCATTTCCTCCAAGACCGGACAAAGGCATTCGTAGGCCTTCTCGTACATGGAGAAGAGCCTATCATACAGGGCTCGGTTCACCGCATTGGGATAAACCTCCTCTGCCTGGCTCACGAGATCGCCCATCTTTTCTAGCTCCATCTCTGCGCTCATGCTCCTGATAGCCCAGAGAGCAGCTCCAAGCACAGATGTCTCTCCCCATCTCGGAACCCTAAGTGGGATCCCGAGGATATCCGCCATCACCTGGAGCCAGAAGCGGGATTTAGTAAAGCCTCCGGAGGCCATTGCTTCCTCCACCCCAATACCCAGTTCTGATAGTACCTGCTTTATGCTTCTGAACCTGTAGCCTATGCCCTCAATGAGGGCTCTGCTGAGCTGAGAAAGACCGTGCTCCAGGGTCAAACCCAGGAAGACCGCCCTGGCATTGGGATTGAAATAAGGACTTCTTTCCCCTGCAAAAAAGGGAAGACAGAGAACACCACCTGCCCCTGGCTCGGCCTTCTGTGCCATCTCCAGGATCTCATCGAAACCCAGGAGATCCTTTTCCCTTCTCAACATGAGGACCTCGTTCAAGCAGTCCCTGAGCCAGGAAAGAGCCACTCCTCCATTGTTTATGGCCCCTCCCACAAGCCAGTGTCCCTGGTCAATGGCATAGCACCAGGTGCGGGCCTTGGCGTCTAAGATGGGCACCGCAGAGATGATCCTGAGGGCTCCGCTTGTGCCCACCATGCAAGTGGCCTGACTGGGTCTGGTCGCCCCTGCTCCCAAGCTGGAGTTAACGGCATCCGAGGAGCCAAGGATAACAGGCACCTCTCTCGGAAGTCCCAGCTCGCCACCAGCCTCCCCATGAAGCCCACCCAAAACAGATCTCGGACTTGCTGGCTCGGACAACATCTCTTCTCGAATCCCTGACAGTTCCAGACATACGGGACTCCAAATCAAAGACCGAACCCCCATGAGCCCTGAACCGGAGGCTACCGAATAATCCACCCGGAACTCCCCGGTTAGTTTCCAGAGCACATACTCTTTTGCTGAGATCAAACGCCTGGTCCTGGAGAAAGTCTCCGGTCTCTCTTCTCTTAGCCACATGATCTTGTAAAGGGGATACATGGGATGCACCGGGCAGCCCGTCTCTTGGTAGAGCTGGATGGCAAGGGAGCTATTCTTGATTCTGGCCGCCTGGTGTGAGGCCCTTCCATCAGCCCAGGTCAGGAGACCCGTGAGCGGTTTGCCCCTCTTGTCCAGCGCTACAAGACTATGGAGGGCTCCTCCCAGGCTGATAGCCCGACAATCTCCAGGGCTTTGGGAGGACTTTTCCAAGGCGCTCTTGGCAGAGTCAATGGCAGCCTGCAACAGGGAATCGGGATCCTGCTCCTGCCATCGCCTTCCAACATCCAGGGCAGGATACTCCGAGAGGGCAAAACCCAATAATTCGAACTCCTCGCTCACGACCAAGCTCTTGCAACTCCCTGTTCCCAGATCTATGCCCAGGTACCAGCCCCTTGCCATCACCCACCCTCCTGAGATCTCCGAAGAGAATAAACCTCAGGGTTGACTACATGCTCGGGCATCCCTCCTCTGAGCACAGCCAGGCAGGCCTCCACAGACATCCACCCCATGGCGCTTGTGGCTTCATCCGTGTGGGCCCCCATGTGAGGTGTAAGGAGAACCTGGGGCATCTTGATCAGTGGGTTGGACTCATGGGGTGGCTCCAGACTCAGGCAGTCCAAACCAGCTCCAGCCAGGTGTCCGGTTTCTAGAGCCTGTATCAAAGCTTCCTCGTCCACTAGCTCCCCCCTGGCTGTGTTTACAAGAAAAGCCCCCTTCTTCATCCTGGCCAGGAAATCCCGGTTCACCATCTTTCTCGTGGAAGCCATCAAGGGAAGATGCAGGGAGACCACGTGGCTCCTCTCCAGTAGTTTCTCCAGGGGCAAGAGCTCGGCTCCCACTTCCCTGGCATCCGCCTCTTTCAAAGCCGGGTCGTGGGCCACCACTTTACAGCCAAAACCCCTCAACCTTATGGCAACCTCCCTCCCTATCCTTCCCAAACCCACGATCCCCACGGTCTTTCCCCTAAGGCCCATCCCAGAAAGCCTTGGCCAAAGACCCCTTCTGGTTGAATCCACTGCTTCCAGGAGCCTTCTGGCCAAAGCTATGATCAGCCCCACTGTAAGCTCCGCCACCGCAGCGGAGTTGGCACCCGGAGTGTTGCTTACTACTATGCCCCTGCGTGTAGCCTCCTGGACATCAATGTTGTCCAGCCCCACGCCGTACCTGGCTATGACCTTGAGCTTTGGGGCTGCTTGGATCACAGAAGAATCTATCTCATCCAGTCCTGCTATGAAGCCATCCACATCCCTGACCAGAGGTATGAGCTCCGGGGCCCTCAGGGCACGTGGCAGGGTGTTATAGATTACTTGGCCCACCGCCTCTTCTAGCTCCAGCCTGAGTTCCCTTGCATGTACGCCGAAGGTAGTGGGGGTTACCAACACCTTGCACTTCTTGAGATCAACCACCTCGGGCCTCTCATCTGTCATTACTGCACCTGAATCCCAAAATAGCCTAGCCCGTTTCTCCAGCAGATATCCTGGACCATCTTGCCCAGCAGATCTAGCTCAGGCGGAAGTTCTCCCCTTTGCACCTGCTCCCCCAAAAATCTACACAGAAGCCTCCTGAAGTACTCATGCCTGGGGAAAGAGAGAAAGCTCCTTGAATCAGTGACCATCCCCACAAAGAGACTTAGGAGCCCTATGCTTGACAAGGCTCTTAGCTGGCTCAGTATTCCGAAACTCTGGTCATTGAACCACCATGCAGGCCCCAACTGGATCTTCCCCGGAATGCCTCCCCCCTGAAAGCACCCAAGGAGTGATGCCACACTATCGTGATCCTTTGGGTTTATGACGTACAGGATGGTTTTAGCCAGCCTTCCTTCCTGCTCCAAGGCATCCAGGAATCCGGCCAAACCTCTGGCCAGTGGCTCATCTCCCATGGCGTCATAGCCTGTGTCCGGACCAAGAGACCTCCACGCCTCGAAGTTCACGTTGCGCAGGGCGCCCAGATGAAACTGCTGGACCCATCCCCTCTCCCAGTTCATCCTAGCCAGGTCCAAAAGAAGGGCAGTTCTGTAAGCCCGGATCTCTCGCTGCATTGGCCGCTGGCCTGTCAGGGCCTTCTTCAAGGCCCTGTTGGCATCTTCCTGGTCAAAGGGCTCAAAGCAAAGCCTCTCCAAACCATGGTCCGAGGCCCTGCATCCCACCGAGTGAAAGGCCTCGTGTCTTTTTCTGAGAGCCATCACCAAAGAATCGTAATCTTTTATATCTACTCGGGACATCTCCTGGAGCTTTTCAAGCCAAGGAAGAAACGTCTCTGGAGCCTCAACTCCCATGGCCCTGTCGGGCCTGAAGCAAGGCAACACCTTCACCGCAAAATCCGGTTCCTCCTGGAGGGAAACATGGGAAGAGAGCCCAGCGGCTGGATCATCAGTGGTAAAAAGCACCTTCACATTCATTTTTTTTAGAAGGTTCCTTGCCCCGAATGGTTCTGTACGAAGCATGTGGGAACAGTGATCATATATCTCCTTTGCGTTCTCAGGGCAAAGGAGTCTGTCGGATATTCCAAAGTACCGCTTCAGTTCCAGATGCGTCCACAAGAAAAGAGGGTTGCCCACTGTCTTGGGCACGGTTGCTGCCCAGGCCTGGAATTTTTCCTCATCCGTGCCATTGCCGGTGATGAGGTTCTCATCCACGCCGCAGGCCCTCATGGCCCTCCATTTATAGTGGTCACCCTCCAACCAAATGCGGGTCATATTTTGAAATCTGCGGTCAGAGCAGATCTCTGCCACAGGAAGATGGCTGTGAAAATCGAAAATGGGCATGTGCTCTGCGAATTCGTGATATAGGGTCTTGGCCGCCTTGGTGCTAAGCATGAAGTCCTGGGAAAGAAATCTTGTCATGAGTCTTTGACCTCCTGGGATTGCCTCAGTCTGTGCAGAATCTCCCCTGCCCTCTTCACTAGAAGGATCCCTTCCTCTTCCCTTCCCTCATACTCTTGGGGTCTGAGGCTTCTGTGATCCATGTAGCCCAGGTTGATCTTTCGGCAGAGCTCTTCGGGAATTCCCGTGGCCAGCACCACATTGACATCCGGAATCTCCATGCCCTGGCGGTAAGTTCCAGTTCCCTTCACATGGGTCAGGTGAGCCAGGACGCCTCTGGGCACATGCTTGAACCTGTCCATCTGGACCAGAAAGTAATCCCTCACGTGATAACCTATGTCTTGTATGTATTTGCCCCAGGTCCTGGAGACCTCCCGCACATGGGGTCCGTAGATTATGAGGGTCCCGCCTGGGGCAACCACCTGCTCCAGTTTGTACATGACCTTGCCGGCGGTCCAAAGCTCGTCATAAAGCTCAGCAGCACATCCCAGAACCAGATGGTAGGTTCTTTCTTTGAGCACTATGTGGAGCTGGGAGGAAAGATCTGCGGCCCTGCTCCAGCTCTCCTTCAGATCCCCTACAAAAAGGCCACAGAGACTCTCATCCTGTCTCACCACCATGGCTGCGCACAGCACCGGAACCGGCACCAAGGCTGCGGCCTTATGAATGAGCTCTCTGACCGGAGTTTCCTTGACTCCAATGATCTTCCTACATGTTATAACGGCTCCTAGCCAGTGAAAAAAATGGAGGAACTCCCCACCGGATATTCCGGGGAAAAGGTACTTGGCCCCCCCAGAGAAGCCTACCACCTCGTGAGGGAATACCGGTCCCACCACCAGGATCAGGTCATAATCCAAGACAGCCCGATTGATTTTCACCTCCACTTCCTCTGCCAGGAGTCCCTCCGAGATGCTTTCCACCTCTTCCCTGGATATGGAGCCAAGGCTGCAAAGAGTTTCAGGCTTGTCCCACCTGTGATCCAGAAAAGCAGTACCAGGCCAGATATCTCCAGTATGTTGAATCCCGTACAGAGCCACTATCTTGTCTTTTCCCAAAGGTGGATGGGTACCCAATGCCACCATGAAGTCCATTTGCTTGCAATTGCTTCCCACCACCTCTTGCAAGGCCCTAACCATCATAGGGAGGGGGCATGTCCTGGTGGCATCAGGGGTAAGCACTAAAACCTTTTTACCCTGATAAGTCTCCCTGGGGATTCCCCTCATCAGGATCTCCCTGACGTTTTCCAGACCCATGTTTTTTTTTGGTGACCCTTCGCCTGTGACCATTTAACATCCCCTTTTCTTGTGCCCTTCCCAACCGCTCCATCTTAGCCTGCTGTGCCATTTAGTCCATGAGGGCCCCTCCGTTAACATCTAGAATCTCCCCCGTTATGAATGAAGCTTCATCCGAAGCCAAAAACAACACTGCCCTGGCCACATCCTCTGGTTTGCCAAGCCTTCCCAGGGGTATTGAGGCAATGATCTCTTTCCTTCGCTCCGGCGTCCACTGGGCGCTCATTTCGGTCTCTATGGCATGGGGGGAGACCCCGTTGGCCCTCACCCCATATGGGGCCAGATGCCTGGCCAGGGTCTTGGTAAGGGCATCCATCCCAGCCTTGGAAGAGGCATATCCTGGAGCAGAGGTTATGTCCCCCATCTTCCCTGCAATGGAAGAAACATTGATTATGACCCCTCGAGACTGGGCCTTCATGATCCCCACCACTGCCTTGGAACAAAGGAAAGCTCCCTTGAGGTTCACCTCCAACACCTTCTCCCAGTCATCTTCAGTGACTGTCTCGATGTTGCCACGCCTTATGATTCCGGCATTGTTGACCAAGACATCCAGCCGTCCCCAAATCTCCAAAACCCGGGCCACCATATCTTCTACATCCACACATCTTCCCACATCACAAGGTACTGCAATGAGCCTTGGTCCCCCCCCCAGTTGTTCCACGGTCTTTTCCAAAAATGCCCTGTCCAGGTCAGCCAAGGCCACTTTGGCCCCTTCTGCCAGGAAGCCTTCGGCTATGGCTCTTCCAATACC
Organism: bacterium; assembly: GCA_037481695.1. NCBI lineage: Bacteria > bacterium. Next base: position 51,664 of record JBBFLE010000016.1, read on the forward strand.
CCGAGCAGCGCCAGTTACGATTACAACCTTCTCAAGAAATCTCATGATGCTCTCCTTCCATCAGGTTTCGTAAGGGAAGGGTTAACTGACCCTTTGCTGGGCGTCTTTGTTCTTACGCCTTGGGAAGAAGGCAGAATCTCCGCCTTACCAGAACCATACTAAATCAAGAACCCGGTCCCTACCTTCCAAAGAGCAGCTCTGGCACGTACAGGGAAAGCCCTGGGAACATGACCAGAAGTGCTATTGTAAAGATAGTGGCCAAGAAAAAGGAAAGCGACTCCTTGACGTATTCCTGCACAGAGCAATCCAGGATGGTGCAGCCCGCGTACATGGCTGCCCCAACCGGTGGAGTCATGTTCCCCAAGGTTATGGCCATTACGAAAACAACACCGAAGTGTACTGGGTCGAACCCCACCTTCTTGGCAATGGGCAGGAAAATGGGAGTCAACATCAGAATCAGCACGGAGCCATCCACAAACATTCCGGCCACCAGTAAGAATGCCATTATTATGAGAAGCAACACTTGGGGGCTCTGTCCGCTTACGCCCATGAGCCAAACCGCGATGCTTTCTGGGATTCTCTCCAGAACTATCCCATAGCCGAATATGGCCGAGAGGGCTATTATGAACATGACCCCGCCTATGTCAGAGGTCGTCATCCTGTCTACCTCTTTGAAAGTTCCGCTCTTGAGTTCCCTGTGTGCCAAAACCCCAACAAAAAGCGCATAAACCACTGCGAAAGAACCTATCTCAGAAGGGGTGAAGGCTCCTGTCCTCAACCCGAATAGAAGCGCAAAGGGAAACACAAGGGCCCAAAAGCTCTCCCAGGTAGTTCTCAGGACTTCTTTGGGCCTTGGAAAGCCTTTTCTTCCTGGCTCGAACCCCTTGAGCCTGGCGTCCACGGCCACTGCCACCATGTAAAGAATAGTTAACAGAGCCCCAGGCACTATTCCCCCGGCAAAAAGCCTTCCTATGGAAACTTGCCCCACTGTACCGTAAAGTATGAAGCCTATGCCCGGTGGAATGATGGGAGTGATGATGGATGTCCAGACATTCACTGCCACCGTATAGCCCCTGGAGTAGCCCCTCCTGAGCATCTCAGGACCCAACATCCTGGTCTCCATGGCTGCATCGGCTATGCAGGAACCCGAGACTCCACCCATCAGGGTGGAAAGAAGCACGTTCACCTGGGCCAGACTGCCCCTCATATGGCCCACCAGTACATCTGAGAGGTCAAGGAGCCTCCTGGTTATCCCAGCCCCGTTCATTAGATTCCCGGCCAGGATGAACATGGGAATGGCCAATAGGGCAAAGTTCTGGGTCTGGGAAAGAGAGACTTGAATCGGGATGGTGATGGGCAACTCGGGGTGTTGCAAGAAGAATAAGAATCCAGATATGCCGATGGCGAAAGCCACAGGCATTCCCATGGCCAGAAATAGCACAAAGGTGCAAATTACTATGAGCAATTCAGTGGTCTCCTGTGTTCAGAATTCCATACCTAACCCCTATTATTTGCCGAGAGCTATGATGTCGCGCTACTCCCCCAAGCCCAGGTGCATTGAGCTATTCTCAGATGTGAACCATGGCAAGAGTCGAGAGTGAAAATCACAGCGCCCTCAAGCATGAATCAGTTCATCTTAAGAAATCGTTAAATTGCCCCCCCCATTATTGGCCACCGCTTAGTAATCCAGGCTAAGTGCTTTTTATCTCCCGTCTTATCTTGGTCAGAGCCGTCAAAAACAAGAAAAACGCTCCCACGGGCACGCTCAGGGTGACCCAGGCATAGCTGAATCCAGGAATTCCCTGGAAAGTTCTGATTCTTGTCGTATAGGCCAACCAGGAACCATATCCCATAAGGTAAATGAGAAAAAGGCTTATGATAAAATAATTGGCCAATCTCAACCTTCTTTGCCAGGCTTTAGGGAACATCCTCACCAACACATCCACGTTCATGAGCCTATCCTCCCTCCAAGCCACATCAGCACTCAAGAAGCAGCTCCAAGCGAATAGACAGGTGCTCATGTCTATGGCCCAGTTCATGGGAGAGCCCAAGAGCCTAGCCAAGGCGGCAGTGAATATGAGGAGCACCATGGCCCAGAGCGTGGCCCTAGCCACAGCCCATTCTGCTTCGCAGGCAAGTTCATAAACTCTGCTCATGCTCTTACAGTCTCCAGGCTTGACTGGGGTGTGGGACCCTTAGAGGAACAAGCCTGGGCCCTGGTATGCCCCTGGCCCAGGCCCCTGGATGGCTCACTTGGTCTTGCCCAGCTCCTTGTGCACCTTTTGTTTCACATCTGCTATTTTCAAAACCTCGTAGGCCTTTTCTCCAGCTTTTTTGAAAGCTTCAATATCCACGTCTTCCACAACGATCATGCCCTTGTCCTTGAGCTGCTGCTTTACCTCCTTTTCCAGTTTTTCCAGGATCAGTCTGGAGGTCTCAACACCAGCCCTCTCACACTCCTCTACCAAAATCTTTTGATAATCCGCAGGAAGGCTGTTGAAGAACTTGGAACTTATCACCTCAAAATTTATGAGCATTATGTGCCTGGTCTCGTTGGCATATTTGAGGACCTCGTAAAAGCGGCCTGCAGGAATGTTGTTGTAAACCAGTTCCACTCCGTCTGCCACTTTCTGCTGTAGGGCCGGATACATGTCTCCGAATGCCAGGGCTACGGGAGTGGCCCCCAGCGCGCGAACAGACTCCTGCCAGATGGGAGCAGGCGGAGTTCTGATTCGCAATCCCTTGAGGTCTTCAGGCTTGCGGATGGGTTTGTTGGTAAAGAAATGCCTGTAGCCCTGCACCCAGCTGAAAGAGAGGACCTTGAGGCCGTACTTGTTGGCCAGCTCATCCAGCCACTGCTTGACCGTAGGAAGTTCCTTAAGTTTCTGAACCTCTTCTAAAGTCTCAGCGAAATAGGGACCGTTCATTATGGCTATGCCGGGCACGTAATTGCCCATGCGAGCCGAGTCGGTGTTTTGCCCTATGTTAGCCCCTTGGCGGATTTGCTCTATTATGTCCTCCTCCACCCCCAGTTGCGCGCTGTGAAAAACCTCTATCTTAAGACCTCCTTTGGTCTTCTCTTCCACCGCCTTGGCCCAGTTGAGAAAGCCCTGATGGTAGGGCTCTGAGGGCCCAAGCACATGATTGAACCTTAAGGTGTATTTCTGCTGAGCCTCGGCAACCCAACCGTACCCAGCCAGGCAGAAAGAAATTACTACCCAAATTCCCTGTGTCCATCTCTTGACTTTCATCTTTGCCCTCCTTTCACTTTGAATTGACCTTCCAGATGAACTCTGGCTTCTCCCGTTCCCCCCTGCGAGATCATCTCCCTGGACCCCAACCAACCCATGGCTCATACATTATGAAGGGCATCCAAAACTTCCCTGGTCTTTTGGGTTATGCGATCCAGGGCTCCCTCGGCCACAGAAGCCTTGTCTACCAGCTCACCTCCTATGCCCACTGCCATAGCGCCTGCCCTGATGAACTCGGCAGCATTTTCCAGGTTCACTCCTCCTGTTGGTACCATTTCCACCTGGGGAAGAGGCCCCTTGAGGGCCTTTATGTAAGAGGGTCCGCCCAGGGCGCCTGCTGGGAAGACTTTTACCAAATGGGCTCCAGCCTCCCAGGCACTCAAGATCTCGGTAGGGGTCATGGCTCCTGGGATCACTACAACCCCTGCCTCCCGGGCAAACGCAATGACCTGCATGTTCAATGAGGGGCTCACCAGGAACTGAGCCCCCGCCTCCAAGGCCTCCTCTGCCATCCTGGCGTTTATCACAGTCCCGGCCCCCACAAAAACTCTTTCCCCCATCTCCCGGCGCAACTTTCGGATAGCGTTCAAGGCCCCATCCACGGTCATGGTGATCTCTATCAGGTGGGAGCCCCCTTTTACCAGGGCCCAGGAGACGTCTATGGCTTCTTTGGATGTGGCCACCCTAACTACTGGAATGAGCCTTTCAAAACGAATGCAGTCCAGGATACCTTGTCTGATCATGGGAAGCTCACCTTATATCTCCAAGATGTCCGGCCTTTTAAAAGAAACGCCCCCCACCTGGAGCTCCAGCACAGGGTAGGTAACAGGGAAGGTTATCATGCAGGGACCTTCCCTGGTAGCCATTATGGTGTCCTCGCTCTTGGTGCCGGTTATGGAGGGGTTCCAGGTGAAGGGTTGATTCTCTTGAATCAATTCCATGGTCTGGAGATTGGCCCTGTAATCCCTCCCGGTGTAGCCTATTGCCCCTCCTTGATGGTGTAATCTCCATTCCTCCGGATACCCTTTCTCTTTGTAGGCCCGGATGCCCTGGAACAGAACATCCCTTGCCCATGCTCCCGGGCGAGTGGCGGCCATGAATATGCAATCTATTTCCACGTTGGCCAGATATCTGGTTCTGAGTTCCGTGGGCAAGCTACCAAAGTGCACAAAACGTGTGAGGGAGACTATGAGACCCCATTTCCTGGCGTTCACAGACAGCATGAAATACTTCTCTATGGTCTTTTCTGAGGGAATGGGATGACGGAAGCGCCAGATCCTCTCATCAGCCGCGCCCATGAGAGTCACGCAGTCTATACGTTCCCTCCAGAGCTCTTGGGAGAGCCTGCCCACCACCTCACATTCCTTTTGCCCTGGCCTGGCCTCTTGGAGCACTTCTTCCAGAGACTTGGAAACCTTACGACCAAGCCATCTGTACCGATCCACCTCTTGTGGAGTCAAAGAGTAGCGAAGCCTGGCTATCTCCTCGGTGAGCACATCCGCACCTGGGAAGGGCACGTCGCTGGCGAGCCTGCCGTCCCCTACAAGCTCTCGAACTATGGCAATCTCATTGTCTTCGTGCCACTCGAAGCTCTTAAACTCGAAACCCTGAGCCGAAAGAGCTTCCTCCTCCATCATGCGGGGGAGCTCGATATTGTTGGAAATCAGAAACTTGGCCTCCCTGAACAGAAGCAAGGATGTGGCCCCCACTTCGGTAGTGATCCCCACTAGGTTGAGTCCTCCGCAGGTCATCCAAGAGAAGTTGGCCTGCCTCTTGAGAAGCAGCGCATGGTATCCTCGGGAATCCAAGAACTCCCTTACCCTTCTATCCTTTTCCTTGATCTCCTCCTGCTCAGGCATCCGGCTAGGCCCCCTTTCCTTTGCCCTCTGTGAAACCCGGATCCCCAAAAGCCTGCTGTCTCCCATTATGGCCCCCACCTCTTGGGTGAGGAGGCTTTCTAAGGGGCTGGGGGCATAAGCCCCCAATCCGTCCCCCTCGGAAAACAACCAGGCCTGAGAGAAGGCCTTTACTGGGCTAGCACCTCTGCCCATGTCGTAACCGGCCACTCTTTCCTAAAAAGCTCCTCCACTGCAGGCTTGCCCTTATTTCTGAAGGACTGGGCGTCCGGTATAACCACTTGCATGCCCTTTCTTTGGAGATTCACAAGGATCTGCCCCTCGCTCTTTTTGATCTTATCGTTTGCTTTCTGGCACGCCTCTTTGGCTGCCTTTAGAATCAAAGCCCTATCGCCTGGGGCAAGCCCGTCCAGGAACCTCTTGTTTATGAGAATGCCCCCTGTCTGCACCAGGTGGTTGGTCATGATGAGGTGAGTTTGAACCTCATCCAGCTTGAATGAGGCAATCTGGGGTAGATCCCCTTCGGAGGCCTCTGCCTTACCTTCTTTGAGAGATTTGTAAAGATCCGGCAGAGGAATGGGCACCGGATCAGCCCCTATCTCTTTCCAGACAGCTATCCAGGTCCCCACTGTGGGCAGTCTCAACTTGAGCCCATACACGTCTGCTGGGGTGTAAAGAGGCTTCTTGGCCGTAGTCTGCCTCAGCCCCCGGTACACTATCCCCAAGTACGTCATGTTTCCCTTGGCCTCCACCAGCTCCCTGGCCTTTTTCCCCAGAGGCCCCTCCCAAACTCTCATGAAATGGTCGAAGTCCTTCATGACATAGGGAGCATTAAAGAAGAAGTATTGGGGAGCGAAGACCTCCAAAGGCCTTCCTCCTGTGGCCTGCATCTCCACCTTACCCTGGCTGCACCAGTCATTGATCTCCTCCTCGGAGCCCGCTCCGGGCTGAACCTCCACTTTAATCCTACCGGCGCTTTCCTTCTCCACGATGGCCTTAAAGATCTCGCTGGCCTCACACAAAATGTGGCCTGTTTTGAATGGACTTGCCACTCTCACCTGGACCCCTTTGGAAGCCTGTGAGGGCTCTACGGTAGTGGTGACTTCTGCGCAGCCCCAAACTAGGCCCACCAGTAAAATGGCAGCCAATGCCCAAAGGCGTGATATGGCTTTCATGGCTTTGCTCCCCCTTTTCCGTGCAGGTCACTTCTTCATTTCGCTTATGAGTTTCCCGTAGAACTCGTGGTCTTGGGCCATGAGCTTCCCGAAATCAGACGGGCTTTTATAATCCAGATTAACGGCCATATCCTTGGCGTTTTTCACAAAGCCAGGGTCCTCCATGGCCTTCTTGAAACCATCGTGAAGCTTTTTTACCACCTCCTGAGGGGTGCCTTTGGGGGCTACCAAACCCCTCCACATGCCCATGACAAAATCAATGCCCTGTTCCTTCACCGTGGGCACATCGGGGAACATCTCCAGGCGCTTTTCCGAGAACAGCGCCATTATCTTTAGTTTTCCTGCCTGCACGTGGTTTATGCCCTCGGGGGGAGACACTGAGACCGCGTTTACATGCCCTCCTAGAATAGCCGTGACCGAGGGGCCTCCTCCTGAAAATGGAATATGGTTGAACTTGACCCCTGTCTTTCTTTCAAAGGCCACTGCCACCAGGTGCACCCCTCCCCCGGCGCCAGAGTTTCCAACAGTGATGGTTTCTGGGTTTTTCCTGGCATAGTCCAGAAAATCTTGGAGGTTTTTCCAGGGGGCATCCGAACGTACCAGAAACATCGATGGATCGCTTACCACATTTAAGATGGGCTCGAAGTTCTGATACGTGAATGCTGTCTTGACCTGATGGGGTAGGATGGTCAGGGGGGTCACCGCAGCCGTGAGGGTATAGCCGTCGGGCTTGGCTTGAGCCCCTTCTGTGTACCCCACAGCCCCTCCCCCACCCGGCTTGTTCACTATCACCACCGCCTTTCCCAGATACTTACCCGCTGGGGTGGCCAGAGCTCTGAAGATGAGGTCTGTGGCACCCCCGGCTGCCCAAGGCACTATGATCTGGATCTCCTTTGTAGGAAAATCTGCAGCCCAAGAGGGCGTCGCCAATCCCACCCCCCATGCCATGAGCCATAGAGGAAAACACCTTTTCCAGCGCATGCGAGCCTCCTTTCCGAACCTCGGGGTTCACTTTCCTGAGAGATCCTTTTTCCTCCCCCTTTCTCTCGCAAGTCTTATGATCCCCCTCATCGCGGGGTATGAAAGAAAAAACCCTGTGGCCAGAAGAAAGCCCAGGGAAATAGGCCTCTCAAGGAAGACCTGGAAGTTCCCGTGGGAGATCATGAGAGACTGTCTGAAGGCCACCTCCAACTTGGGGCCCAGCACCAGAGCCAGAAGAAGCGGCGCCCCTTCGTAGGAGAGCATCCTCATCCAGTACCCAATGATCCCGAACAGGAGCATTACCCAGATGTCAAAGATGGAGTTATTGACCGTGTACATACCAGTCACACAAAACAGCACAACCATGGGAATCAGAAACCTTTTGGGAATCCTGAGGATGTTTGCAAAAAGAGGCACAAATGGCAGATTCAGAAAGAGCAAGATGAAATTCCCTATGTACATGCTGGCCACCACCCCCCAGAACAGGCCTGGGTGTTCGGCAATAAGGGTGGGGCCGGGGGTGACACCGTGGATGAGCAAAGCCCCCAGCAGGATGGCAGTGGGTGGGGCAAAAGGGATTCCCAACACAAAAAGGGGAATGAAAGCAGCCTGACAGGCTGAGTTATTAGCGGACTCGGGTCCTGCCACCCCTTCTATGGCACCCTGACCGAACTGCTCCGGGTGTTTGGAGATCTTCCTTTCCACCATGTACGAGGAGTAAGTGGCTATGACAGGAGCAGGCCCTGGTACGAGGCCCACCCCGAAGCCTATGCCTGCCCCCCTGAGAATGGCCCCCATGGCGGTCTTTAAGTCCTTCCAATTTGGATAGAGCTCCTTGAGTTTAGGCACAAGCACCTTCTCGGCCTTGGGATCCTCTTTGTTTCCTATATCGGCCAGAACTTCGCCTATGCCGAACAGCCCTATGGCCACGGCCACGAACTCTATGCCTCCCAAAAGAGAGCTGGATCCGAAGGAGAAACGCTGGGTGCCGGTGACAGGGTCCATTCCTATGCAGCCTATGATTAGCCCCACCACCGCCATCATGAGTGATTTGAGAAGAGAAGCCCCCGTGACATTGCTGAGGATCACGAAACCAAAGACCATGAGTGAGAAGTACTCTGGGGGTCCAAAGGCCAGGGCGGCCTCTGCCAAAGGAGGAGCCAGGAACACCAGCCCACATATTCCTAGGCTGCCAGCTATGAAGGAGCCGATGGCGCACATGGCCAGGGCCGGGCCTGCTCTTCCCTTCTGAGCCATGCGATACCCATCTATGCAGGTGATGACAGAGGCGGTTTCACCCGGCACATTCAAAAGAATGGATGTGGTAGAGCCCCCATACATGGCACCGTAATAGATCCCGGCCAGCATGATGATGGCTGAGGTGTGGCTTAACCCGAAAGTGGCTGGGATGAGCAATGCTATTCCCGCTATGGGCCCGATGCCCGGGAGCACTCCTATGAGCGTTCCCACGATGGCCCCCGTGAGGCAGTAAAACAGGTTGTCTATGGTGGTGGCTATGGAGAAGCCTTCCATCAGATGGTTCAGGGTTTCTATCATCGGGATGCCTCACAACCCCAGCAGGCCCCTGGGAAGGGGCACCTGAAGCCATCGCACGAACACCAGATAAGAGACGCCCGCCACCGCCCAAGCTAGAAAGAAGTTCAAGGCCCAAGCCTTGGAGCCCGTAAGCCGAAAGAGTACCAAGAGCAGAACAAAGGATGTCAGGGGATAGCCCAGGGCATCCAGAAGCAAGACGCACAAAGCCATTGCCCCTACAAAGGGCAGAACTCTTTTCAACGAGGTCCGCCAAGACAAGCTTTTACGGGCGGCCTCATGCTGCCAAATGAAACGCAGAGTCCAGATACCTGAGAGAATCATCAAAAGGGCTCCCATGGCCATGGGAAACATGCCGGGCCCCGGCATCCTGAGGTTGCCCAGGGGCATTCCAAGAGAAAGGGCAACGGTTACACCCCCTCCCAGAAATAGCACAAATCCGCCTGCTATTTCTCCTCTCATGCAGGCTGCCTCTCTTCTTTTCCCTCCGAGGCGGTCTTCATGGTCCTCAAGAGATCTTCCCTTATCATCTCCCTCACATAATCCAAATGCTCCAGCATCGTTGCCTTTGCTGACTTGCCGTCACCTTCTCGGATGGCCTCGAATATGGCTTTGTGCTGTTTGACTAGATCCTCCTTCCTCTCGCTCCTCGTGGTAAACTGCTTCATCTTGAAGTAGGCGTGGAAGCTCTCCTCGAGGCCTTTCATGAGGTGCATGGCTATGACATTGTGGGTAGCGGCGGCTATGGCCGAATGGAACTCCAGGTCCGCCTTCTCCCAGGCCTCCTCCGGGGGCTTGACCTGTTCCATCTTGGACAGGAAGCCCCTCATCCTCCTGAGATCCCCCCTGGTGGCCTCGGCAGAGGCCCTTTCGGCGCACCAGGCCTCGATGAGCCTTCGGATTTCCAGGAACTCGAATATGTTCTCGGCCTGTCCCTCCAATAAGATGGAAAGAGGGGGATTCAAATTGGCCTTTAGAGAGGAAATCACAAAAGTACCTCCTCCCTGGCGAGACTCCAGCAAACCCTCGGCCCTTGCCCTATGGATGGCCTCCCTCACGGACTGTCTGCTCACACCCATCTCCAGGGCCATGGCCCTCTCCGAGGGAAGCCTCTCCCCTGGCTTAAGACGGCCGGTTGCGATTAGAGAAACCAGCTGCCTGTAAACCACATCCGTGATCTTCCTGGGCTTCACCGTGGAAAAAAGAGCTCCCTGTCCCAAGGCGCCTCAGCCCTCCTGTTCGTTTTAAAGCTCGGGGAAAAACAATGGACGGGTGGTATGACCACCCGTCCATTTCTGTTATCACCCTTCTTTGCCTCTGTCAAGAGTTTCTGGCCTGCCAGCCTGAGAAGGCCATTGGAATTTTAAGCCTATTTCTCTAGGAGAATTTTATATCCCTGGCCTGTATCTTCCTCCTTAGAGACCCTCCATCCTTCCATGGAGGCAGCCCTTGCCACATTCTCTCGACTGGTCTCAGTGTCTACCAGGACCTCAATGGTACCCTGTCTCATTTCCTTGAGGCTCTGAATGACCATTAGCACAGGTTGTGGGCAAGACAAACCCCTGGCATCTACGGTCTTGTCAGCCATTTCATCACCTCCTCTCAGACTCTTTTCAAGTTGGTAAAACCAATGAAAAGACACATGGCAAGAGCCAAAGCCACAGCCACAGCACCGTTAGGACCTATGCCCTGGGGACTGCTGGCCAGGCCAAAGTTATGAGCCATGGCTGCTCCCACTATCATCCCCAGCACGAAGATCCCGGCATCATTGTCTCCCTCTCCTGCCATAAAAAGCTGTCTGCCCGGGCAACCCCCTGCCAGAGCAAAAGCCAGGCCTGCCACCAGCATGCCAGCGAAGTTCCAAAGGTGCTGGGAATGCGCCACAGGCTGCTTTTCAAAACCTGGATGGAACTGGCCCAGGACTAGATTTACAATCCATGCCACCACTAACAGGGCGATCATTCCCGAAAAAAGGTGCACTTGACGAAATAAAAGCAGATCTCGAATCCCGCCCATGGTGCAAAAACGGCTTCTTTGAGCCAGTATTCCGATCAAAAGCCCAGCACCAAGGGAAATCAAAAGTGGAGCTTTGGCAGCCCCAGGTCCTTGAAGGCTGTAAAAGAGGATTCCACTCGAGGGCTGGCCCTCAACTGGCGGATATATCAGCCTGAGAGCCAAAAGCCCTGCCATCACGATGGGAATCATGAGGCCCACAGAGGTGCTCTGCCCGTGGCTTCGACCGAGGGAATAGCCCCCCTTGAAAAAAAGAGTCCCTATCCATATGCCGGTACCCAGTCCCACCAAGCCCAAGATGGCATTACCATCTCCGCCTGCAAGCCTAAGAAGAGCCCTCCAGGGACAACCCAGAAAAACAAGAGCGCCCACCATGGCGCAAACACCTAGAAGAAACCTGGCCACCGGGGCCGAGCCCCCCCTGGGCTTGAATTCTTTAAAGACTAGGGCAGAGAGGAAAGCTCCCAAGACAAAGCCCATTATCTCGGGTCTCAAATACTGGACTACCGCGGCCCTGTGAAGACCTATGGCGCCTGCTATGTCCCTTTCCATGCAGGCCACACAGATGCCCATGTTGGGAGGATTCCCCATCTTCTGAAGCAAGGGAGCCATCAGGCCTATGGCAGCCCCTACCGCCACAATCCCCCAACGCGTAGAGAATATATTGCCCCTCATCTCTGTGCCTCCTTTCCCCAAACACCAATCGGCATACAATTTTAGATGGGCTATCCCATGCTCTTAGGGGTTCCAAAATGGCCGAAACATTCCTGGGCTAAAAAAAATCGGGACTTGCGAGTCCAACTCAAGGCTCAGCTATATGGGTTATGACCAAGCAAACCGTCTAAATATCCCTAAGGCCGGCCTGCGAGTCGAACGCAGCAGGATGGTTGTTAGCCATCCCCATACGGGTTTGCAGCCCGCGGGGAGCCCCGGCTCCCTTCACCGGCCTCTGCTTCAAGAGAACCTTTCTCAGGCATGTCTGAGGATCCAAGGAAAAACGAGGCGTCCCAAGGTAAAGGATCCCAAATCCCATGTTTCCACGAGCAACGCATGGTGAGCCGAAATATCCAGACCGGGTTTCTCCCGCATCTCTTGGTATCTGGATCCCATGGCCATTGCCTCCACTGCGGGTGAATGTCAAAAACCTCTTGGCAGGACTCCTTCGGGCACCACTTGGAGCCTGCGCTACTGGCAAAGCCCTTGGTTGTGGCGGACCGAGCCTCGAGACTGTATTCTAGCCGATTTAATCGTCTTATGCAATTTACTAAATCGTTTTTTTAATTAAACTTACCATTGAACCTCAGCCCCTTAACAGCCAGCCTCAAGCCTCAGGGCCCAGTTCCCAGGTCTGGAGCCTTTCCCGAAAGAGCTTTCTCGGATATGATGAGCCATAGGGCGCCATAGAAGGGCGCCCAAACAAGTATTGAGGATTGCACCGGGTGAAATCATCACTCATAAAAGAGTTCAGGAAGATCCTGGGACAGGATCGCTGTTTGCATTCCCCAGAGGACCTGTATGCCTACTCGCATGACTGCTATGCCAGGGGAAAACCCGAGCTCGTACTTTTACCCAGGACCACCCAGGAGGTCTCATCCATCTTGCGCCTGGCCCACAGGGAAGCAATTCCCGTTACTCCCCGTGGAGCAGGCTCTAGCCTGTGTGGAGCCACAACCCCCATAAAGGGGGGCATAGTGCTGGCCACCAATCAGATGAACAGAATCCTGGAGGTAAGCCAGGAGGACCGTTTGGCTGTTCTGGAACCAGGTGTTGTGACCCTTAGGCTTCACCAAGCCGTGGAGGCCGTGGGACTCTTCTACCCCCCTGATCCAGCCTCTTATGCCATGTCCCTGATGGGGGGAAACGTGGCCACCAATGCAGGAGGACCCCGTTGTCTCAAGTATGGGGTAACCAGGGATTACTTGCTGGGTTTGGAAGTGGTCTTGGCAGACGGGGAGGTGCTTCATACTGGAAGCCGCGCTGTCAAAGACGTTACCGGATATGACCTTACAAGGCTCTTCTGCGGCTCTGAAGGCACCCTCGGTGTCATCACCCGTATAACCGTAAGGCTCATACCCAAGCCTGAAACAAAACGAACCATCCTGGCCAGCCTGGGCACCGTAGAGGAAGCCAGCCGTATGGTGTCTCGTATCATAGGGGCCGGGATCCTGCCCACCACCCTCGAATTCATGGATCAAGCCTATATCAGGACCGTGGAGGAGCTGATGCATCTGGGACTTCCCCTGGATGCCGGGGCCATGCTCCTCATCGAGGTGGACGGCTTTGAAGAGGCAGTGGAGCGCCAGGCCCGGATAGTGGAGCAGTTCTGTAGGGAGCATGGAGCCCTGGATGTGGCCGTGGCCAAAAACTCACAGGAAAGCGAGGAGCTTTGGCGGGGCAGGCGCATGGGCACGGTGGCCCTCATGAGAGCGGCCAAGCTTATGATATCCCACGACGCCACTGTGCCTGCAAGCAGCATTCCCAGTTTGGTGGCTCACACTCATGAAGTGGCCAGACAGGCGGATCTCAAGGTGGTCATAATAGGGCATGCCGGAGATGGAAACATGCACCCTATTTTCCTCCTGGACCCTTCCCGCCCCCAAGAGATGGAACGTTTTCAGGAGGCATCCAGAGAGCTTTTCCGCTTCACTGTGGAGCACGGCGGCACACTGTCTGGAGAACATGGAATTGGCCTGGAGAAGAACCCCTACCTCCATCTCCAGGTGAACCCAATAGGAATGCGCACCATGAAGGCCATAAAAAAAGCCCTGGATCCCAAAGGCATACTCAATCCAGGGAAATTTGTTTGAGCATGGCCCCCAAGAAATACAGGCCCGGAGATTCTTTGGGTAAGCGCTTTGTTGATGTGCCTCCCCAAATCCTCTCATGGGTTTTCCACAGGAGTACAAGATGCTGCCCCATGATCAGGTCATGAAAGAAGCTCTTAAGTGCTCAGGATGCGGTTTTTGTTTAAGCGCGTGTCCTGTGTACAGGATCTTGGGCATCGAGACCCTTGCCTCCAGGGGTCGGATGGATACTGTTCGAGGCATGCTCTTGGGAGAGCTCAAGCTCTCCCCACGCATGGAGGAGATTCTTTCCACCTGTCTCATGTGCCAGGCTTGCGAGGCCTCATGTCCCCCTGGGGCGGCTGTTCATAAGGTAATCCTGGAGGGGCGTCACAGGGCGGTCCAGGAGAAAGGCCTGCCTTGGCCCAAGAGACTGGCTTTCAGAAGATTGCTGAAGAATAGAGAGGCATTGGCCAGGGCCCTGAGTCTCGTCAGAAAGATTCAGAGACCTTCTCCCAAGGCAGGAAATCCTGGTTTGAGGCATCTTCCAACTCTTTTTTCAGGCCTTTCAGGAGGAAGGGCTCTTCCCCCCATTGCCAAGAAACCTCTGAGGGAGCGCTTTCCAGAGGTGGTGTCTCCGCCACCGGGGGTGGCCGTGAGAGGCCGTGTGGGATTCTTTTGCGGCTGTTACATGGATTTTGTGGAGACCACCGTGGGAGATGCGGCTCTGAGGGTTCTATCCAGGGAGGGATTTGAGGTCTTTTTTCCCAGGGAGCAGATCTGTTGTGGAGCCCCTGCATTTTACAGCGGAGACCTGGAGGGTACCTTGGAGATAGCCCTTTTGAATGGGAAGGCCTTCTCAAGAATGGATCTGGATGCAGTGCTGGTGACATGTGCCACCTGCGGCTCAGGGCTAAAAGAGGGCTACCACATAGCAGCACAACATCTGCAAGGAAAAGACAGGGCCGTGGTACAAGCACTCAGCCTGAAAGCTCAAGATCTTAGCAAATTTCTTATTGCTCAAGGCCTCAGCGAGAGGCTTTCCCTCCCGCAGCCTCTGACTGTCACCTATCATGATCCCTGCCATCACGTGCGGGGGCAAAACATATCCCGTCAACCCAGAGATCTTCTCCTCTGTGTGGAAAACATCACCCTCAAGGAAATGGCCGAACCGGCCCGATGCTGTGGAGGAGGAGGTTCTTTTAGTTTGAGCAACCCGGAGATCTCCGTGGAAATAGGAAGATGGAAGATCCAAGACATCCTTTCCACAGGAGCGCAGGCAGTTGTAACGAGTTGCCCCGGCTGCATCCTGCAGATTCAGGAGGTAGCCCAAAGAGAGGGAGCCGAATTCCAGGTTCTCCATTTGGTGGAGTTGCTGGATTTGGCTGCTGAAAAAAAGAGCTAATAGCTCCCTCCCAGAAGGAAAACATCTTCCGGGCTGCCACCGGAGGTCGAGGCCCAATTCAGACTTTGCATCAAAGGGCTCCGGGGGGCCTGGGGCCCCCTGGCTAGCCCATCTTGGCGAAAAATCCGGGGTGGAACTCTTGGTTCAACCTCCCACGGGCTTGGGCTTGCACAGATCTTCCTCCTTGACTGCCACACGCCCGCAGTTGTCGCAGAAATATTTGATCTCTTGAAGCTTGGGCTTGCAGATATGTTTCTTCTTTGAGGACTGCGCCCCGCAATACTCGCATGTGTAAACCTTTGAGGCTTCTGTGGGGTCGCAAAGGTGTCCGGCCTCAGGGGAGACTGCTCCACATGTCTTACAAGTATACATGGCCATCTTTGTCCTCCTTTGAGTTTCTGCCTAGTTTCTCTCATGCTTTGTGCATGAGTTATTGATTGCAGTCTAACCGTGATGCGCGGTTGCATCAATGCCCCCATAGACCCGTTGACAACTTTCTTCAGTATCTGATATCTATCGGACACTCCTTGGGTTCCTGGGGATTGAATCCAAAGAGCTATGGAAGTAAGAACATTTTTTTGAAGCTATGTCCAGGGCAACCCAGGGCCACTGATGGCCTTGTTTCTTGGAGGGCATGATTGCCTTTGCCCGTGAAAGTCCTTCCGCCGGGTATCTTGAGATCCTTCCAGCAGGTGGGAAGGGATCTTTTTATACAAGGGCTCAATTCTTCCCACAGTGGAAACATGAGCCTGAGGGAAAAGGATATGCTTTGGATCACTCAAAGGGGAGCTCCTTTGGCCAGGCTAACAGCCAGGCAGCTGGTGCCTGTGTTTTTGGAAGATCCCACCTACCGTCCTGTGACAGCCTCAAGCGAGCTCCCAGTCCACCTGGAGATACACCTTCGTAAGGGTCCAGGTGCAGTTGTTCATGCCCACCCACCGGCTGCAGTGGCCCTTTCCTTGAACCAAGAGACCATCCAGCCTGTGGACTTGGAAGGACGTCACCACCTTCCTTGCGTTGATGTTCTTGCCTCTTGCGAGCCCTATGACCCGGCGCAAATGGCTGGAGCCATTGGCAGGGCTCTGGAGAGTTCCCGCATAGTGGTGGTCCGGGCCCACGGCACCTTTGCATGGGGTAAAGACCTTTGGGAAGCCATGCATTGGAGTTCGGCTCTCGAGCACTCCTCAAGAATTCTTTTGTTGGCCAGGTTAAAATAGGTCTTAAGCGCAGGAGGCAGGTTGTGGCCGGGCCGCCCCCTTCCCAGCAATTTCCTCTGGACCCACACCGGTGGTTTGTCTTTGGCACCATAGCAGCGGTCTATTTTTTTGTTTATTTCCACAGGGTGGCCCCAGCGGTCATCGTGCCCGACCTGATCAGGGAATTCAATGCAGATGCCACGGCCCTCGGAATAATGGCCTCCATGTATTTTTATCTGTATGCACTGGAGCAACCTCTTGTGGGATATCTCTCGGATCTCATGGGTCCCAGGAGGGTGGTGGGCATATGGTCCTTGGCAGCAGCAATAGGATGCCTGCTTTTCGCCCTGGCTCCCACCTTGGGATGGGCCGCTGTGGGAAGAGGGCTCTTGGGGCTTGGGGTTGGTGGAATCTTCATCCCCGGGATGAAGGCCTTTTCTCAGTGGTTCCCCAAGAGGGAATTCTCAGGTCTGGTGGGGATATTTCTGGCCGTGGGGAATCTGGGTGCTCTTTGTGCCACAAGCCCTCTGGCCTGGATGGCCCAGAGCATGGGATGGAGAACCACGTTCCTGGGGCTAGGCGGCCTCAGCCTGGCCTTGGCTTTCCTGATCCTCGTCAAGCTAAAAGACGCACCCATTGATTCTTCCACTTTGGTCCATGAAAAGAGAGCCCCGAGCCCTGGTCTTAGCCTGGTGAGGGAAGTGGTTTTCTCATTACGCTTCTGGCTTCTATTTGCCATTTTCTTCGGGGTTTTTGGTTCTTATGGAACCCTACAGAGTCTATGGGCCACTCCCTACTTGATGAGCAGCCTTGGTGTGGAAAGGCTTCAGGCCAGCTTCGTCAACATGCTGCTACCTTTGGGATTGATCCTGGGGGCTCCCATATTGGGCAAATGGGTTGACAGGCTGGGCAGCACCCGCAGGGAACTGCTTCTTGTCCTGGCTTGGGTGCAGACCCTTCTTTGGGTTGTTCTGGCCACGGGATCCATCTCGCAGCTCCTTGGCGCCTCTGTGGTTCTATTCCTGTTTGGATTTACTGCTGGGGGTCTGGCCACCTCTTTTTGGGGGGTCGTCAGACACAGTACTGCGGGCAGGATCATGGGAGTGACCACTGGGCTTTTGAACATAGCCCCTTTTCTGGGTTCGGGAATTCTGCAGGTGGCAACCGGAGCTATCTTAGACCAGGTGGGAAAGACCGGCGAAATGTACTGTAGCGCTGCCTATGAAAGGGCCTTTTTGCTTTGTCTTTGGGCAGCTCTTCTCCCAAGCCTGGCCGCAGTGGTCTTCAGAAAGAAAATCCACTCAGGGGATCAATCTCCCTCTTCGGGAGAATATTCCCGGTAAAGTTCGTTCAATCTTCTTAGAGTCTCATCTATGCGGTCATTGATGGAGCCGGGCTCAAAGGCTCCATCCTCCTGTAGCTTGCCGGCTGGCACACCGGTTAAAATTTCCATGGCCTGATCCACGTTTTCCACTGCAAACACATGAAACTTCTTGCGCCTCACCGCATTGACTATTTCCATGGGCAGCATCAGATCCTGCAAATTGGCCGCTGGAATTATCACCCCCTGGCTGCCCGAGAGCCCCTGAAGCTTGCACACCTCGTAGAAGCCTTCGATCTTCCTGGTGACATCCCCCACTGGGAGCACCTCCCCGTGCTGGCTTACCGCACCGGTCACAGCTATACCCTGCTCCACAGGCAGGTCGGCCAGGGCAGAAAGAAGCGCACACAATTCTGCGCAGGAAGCGCTGTCACCTTCCACGTCCTCATAGCTCTGCTCAAAACAAAGGCTGGCCGAGAGGGACAAGGGTTTGTCCTGGGCAAAGCGCCACCTTAAGAATCCCGTAAGGATCAGGATTCCCTTGGTGTGGATGTTTCCCCCAAGTTTGGCCTCCCTCTCTATGTCCAGTACCCCGTCACGACCCAGGGAGATGCTGCCCGTAACCCTGCTGGGCCTGGCGAAAATGTGGTCTCCCAGATCATAAACCGAAAGCCCGTTGACCACTCCCACTGCCTTGCCCTGTGTGGATATGAGCAATACTCCCTGCTGAATCAGTTCCTGTATCTTTTCCTCTGGAAGATTGGAGCGTCTGGTCTTCTCCTGGATTGCCTGTTCCACATGGTTTACGTTTATGATGCTGGCTCCCTGTTCGCGGGCCCATATGTGAGCCTCACGCACTATGTCCTCCACTTCGGAAAGCTGCAGGGTCAGCTTCTCCTGGTGGCCGGCCAATTCCGAGCCATACTCCACCAGCCTGGCCATGCCCGTCCTATCAATGGGCAGCAGATTCCACTTCCGGCACACCGTAGCCAGATAGGAGCAGAAAGCCCTTAGCTCCTCGGGGCCCCGATCCATTTCATCGTCCAGATCTGCCTTTACCTTGAAGATCTTCCTGAATTGATCGTCATACATGTAAAGCATCTGGTGTAACCCGGGGCTTCCTATGAGAACGACCCTGCACTGAAGCGGGATAGGCTCAGGAGAGAGGCCCTTGGCAGTAACAACTCCCATCTGCTCACCCGTGTCCTCTATGCGGATCTCTCCGAAGCGCAAAGCCCTCTTGAGAGCCTCCCAGGCCAGAGGCCACTGAAGCACATCTTCTGCCTGCAATATCAGGAAGCCCCCGTTGGCCTTGTGAATGGCTCCGGGGCGGATGAGCTGGATGTCCGTGGTCAGTACCCCCATCTCCGCCCTTCTCTCCACCTTCCCAAACAAATTGGGATACGTAGGGTTGGGCTCCATGACCACAGGAGCACCCCCATCCGAGGCGTGCTCCACGAACAAATTGATCTTGTACCTGTCCCACGGAGATTCCCCCGGCGCTCCCATATCCTCCTGTCCCTCTTCCCAAGGGGCCAGTTCCTCAAGCCGGGCCAGCAAATCCTCCTGCATCTCTCCAAGAAAGTTTCTCACAGGCTCCACATCCCCATAGAGAGCTTCCATCCTCTGAAACAAGGGGGCCACGGTCTGCCGTGCCACCTCTTCACGAAGAGCAGCCTCCTTTTCTCGGAGATTCCTGTCCATTGCCTGCATCTCCCTGGCCACCCTGTTCAATTCTCCGTGAAGAGCATCCCCTATCTTTTCAAGCCTTGCACGCTCCTGCTCTCCCAGACTCCGAATCTCCTCATCACTGAGGGGACGACCTTCCCGTGCAGCAGATATGGACATCCCCTCACCACCCACATGAAGCACAAACCCCTCGGCTTCCACCCTGCGCTCCAGGTCTCTGAGCAGTTCTGTGCGCGCCCTGTCAAGCTCGGCCTGAAGCTTATCCCTCAAAAGCTGGTACCCGTCTGCATGAAATGCCTTGGTCAACTCTGTTTGGATCTCCTTGACCAAGTTCTCCAGATCCTTTCTCAGTTGACGGCCCCTACCAGGAGGCAGGCATAGCACCTTTGGACGGTCCAAGTCCTTGAAGTCGTTCACATAAACCCAGTCAGGTGGCGTAGGAAGACCCTTGGCCACCCGGCTCAGGTAAGAAGTCACCAAGAAGGTCTTTCCTGTACGGGCCGGCCCCGAGACAAAAACATTGTAATCTCTCTCTGACACACGAGTGGCCAGTTCCAGAGCCCTCAAAGCCCTCTTCTGGCCCACTATCTCACCATCTAACTGTGGGATTTGATCTGTGGTGTCCGCTGGTATTTGGGAAGTCCGACAGGTGCCCCGTAAGGCCCT
The DNA here is from genome assembly GCA_037481695.1 of bacterium. Classification (NCBI taxonomy): domain Bacteria; species bacterium. Next base: position 71,554 of record JBBFLE010000016.1, read on the forward strand.
CCACGGCACCCTGGGCCCATTGAGGCCATGATTCCCTGTAGGCCTTTTCCCACGACTAAAGCCTGTTTTTTGCCATCTTTTCATCCGCATTTTCTCTCGGGAAGTTCTGGTGGAATTGTAGTACGGAGGAGCCCCAAGGGTCAAGGAGCCCTACCCGGCAAGACACCCCAAAGGAGGCTTCATCAACTCAGGAGGCTTGTTTAGATCTCAGTTTACTCAAGGCTCTTCCAGATCTTGCTTGAAGCGCTGTACCAAGGCTTTTAACCTCTCAGCCTCTTCCATGCGGGCCACAAGAGTCTTTTTGCCTGCCCTGGCCACCACCAAGCCCTCCACCCCCAGGAGAGCTACCTTTTCTTGGGGATCTTCGCAGAAGACCAGATTTCTTGCCGAATTCTCAGAGAAAAGCTTCCCCCTGACCGCATTGCCCTTATCATCTTTGGGAAGAAGCTCCATTATGGAGGGCCATCCTCCCACGTCTTTCCACTGCCATGTGCCTACCACACACCTTATTTCCGTAGCCTTTTCCATGACACCGTAGTCCACCGAGACCGTATCCAAGAAAGAAAAAGCTCTTGATAGCGCATCAGGCCACTGTGGAGTGTCCCAGTGCTCCATGGCCTTGGAAAGCTCCTGGAAATGAACGGGAAGATGACGCTTTATCTCCTCAAGGATGGTCTGCACGGACCACACGAACATCCCAGAATTCCACATGAACCTGCCCGATTGCAAATAGGTCTTGGCTGTCTCCAGGTCAGGCTTCTCCCTGAACCTGAGAATCCTGTGATGGCGCACATGGCCGTCGCGCTGGAGTTCCTCACCCAACTCCAGATACCCATAACCAGTGGCTGGATGGGTGGGAGGAATCCCGAAGGTATAGAGCGCCTTGCTGGAGCGGGCAGCCCTTACAGCCGAAGCCAGGGAGTCCTGGAATTCATTTACTGGCCAGATGAGATGGTCGGCTGTGAGAACCGCCATGACAGCCTCCCCGAACAACCTTTTACACACAAGAGCTGCCAGACAAACCGCAGCCGCCGTGTCCCTTCTCAATGGCTCCCCCAATATGTTCCTTTGGGGAAGCTCCGGCAGATCCCTGACCACAAGGGGAATCATCTCGGCCTTGGTTAGAACCAGGGTTCTATGCACAGGCACCATGCCCTCCAGCCTCTCCAGGCTCATGCGTAGCAGGCTTCTTTCATCCAGAATCCTCAAGAACTGCTTGGGTTTTTGCTCTGTGCTAAGGGGCCAGAAACGGGTGCCGGCCCCTCCTGCAAGAATGACCGCCACTAGATCTTGGGCATGGATTCTGGCCATAGTGTGTTCTCCTTCAGAATCTATTTCTGGGCAGCCCCTTGAAAGATCTCGGCACTCTGAGGCCTTTTGGGCGTTCTTGGCCGATTTCTTCTTAATCCTGTCTAGGGCGGCGCTTGGGCCAAGCCCAAAGCAGGCCTTTTCCTTGTGAGGCAAAGCTCCACAAGTCTCTCCATGGAAGCTGTACCAGCACAGATCACCGTGTCTGCTCCTCCCCAGTAAAGCTTTATGGTACCTTCTGGCTCCTCCACTGCCCCGCACGGAAAAACAACGTTGTGAACGTATCCTGTCAGTTCCCAAGGGTCCTCTGGTTGCAAAATCCACTCGTCTGCCACCCCAAGCACTCGAGACGGATCCTCTAGATCCAGTAGTGCAACACCTGCCCTATACACTGCCCCATCCATGGTGCGAAACACGCCGTGGTATATGGTAAGCCATCCCCTGGGGGTCTTTATGGGCGTTGGTCCGGGTCCTACCTTCATCTCGTCCCAATGGTATGGCATGGGGCCAATGAGCCTCTTGGAGTCCCCCCAATGAACCAGATCAGGGGACCTGGAGATCCAGATGGACCAGGGGGTTATTTCGGTGTGGGGTCTATCCAGCCTGGCATATAGACCCTGGAACCTCTCAGGGAAAAGCACCACGTTTCTGCAGTCTGCCTGGGTTATGAGGGCCACCCTTTCCACATCCTGAAAATCTTGGGTGCGTGCCAGACCAATGCGGACTCCATGTCGGGAGTACGCACTGTAGGTGATCCAATAGAGGCCTTCCAGGAAACAGATCCTGGGGTCCTCCACCCCGAATTCCTCGTAAGGGCCAAAGATGGGATCCGTGGCCGGGACGAGAAATGGCCTTTGCCTCACCCGGAACTGAAAGCCATTTTCGCTTTCGGCTATGCCAAGTATGGAGCGCCCATTGCGAAGATGGGACCTGAAGACCATCAGGTACCTGTCTTTGCAGAGCACCACTGCCGCATTGTGTACAGTCTCTACCGGGTAAGGCACATGCTCTTTGGTGAGAATGGGATTGCCTGGATATCGCTTTACCAAGGGCTCTTCAAAGTCGGCCATAATCGTCCTCCAGACGCTCTATGTCATCCTCACCGAAATAATCTCCTGTCTGCACCTCTATGAAGACAAGGGGTTCGTCCCCCTCGTTGGCCACCCGATGCCATGCCCCCCTGGGGATGTCTATGGACTCCAGGATCTTTGGTCTTGATTCCTCTCCATTGAGTGTTACTACGGCCTTGCCAGCCACGATGTACCAATGCTCTGCCCTTCTTTGGTGACGCTGAAGACTCAGTCTTTGACCTGGATACACTGTTATCCGTTTCACCTTATGCTGTGGGTCATCCAGCAACACCTGGTAATAGCCCCAAGGCCTGTGATCTTGCCTGGAACGCAAGGAGAGAATCCTCTTGTACACATTTAGGTAACCCTCCACCATTCGCCCAGAGCTGAAGCGTTCTTCCACCCACTTGCGGCAAGCCGACCGCTCCAGCCTCCCCACTTCAGCCAGTGCCTCCACAGCCTCCTCCACACAGGAGACCAGAAAGCCCGTGCGACCGTGCTCCACCACCTCAGGCATGCTCCCCCTGGCATAGGCCACAACAGGAGTGCCGCAGGCCATGGCCTCCACAACCGAAAGCCCGAAGGGCTCCTGGAATGCAATGGGGTGCAACAAGGCCAGGGCTCCTCCCATAAGCCTGTCCCTTTCCTGGGGACCTACACTGCCCACGTATATTATTCTCTGCCCGTCCAGGTGAGGCTCCACCTCCTGCCTGAAGCACTGCTGGTCCTGCACAATGCCAGCCAGGATAAGTTTCAGCCCGGCCTTCTTGGCTATGCGAATGGCATCTCCAGGGCCCTTGTCAGGGTGGATCCTCCCCAAAAACAGCAGGTAATCTCCAGGCTGTGGGCAGAAGGTAAAACAATCCAGGTCTATGCCGTGGTATATGGTGGCACAGTAGTCCAGATCCGGGTGTCTGTCCGCATTGCTGATGGCCACATAATAGGTGCGCCGATTGTATTTGCGATATACGTGCAGAATCTCAGGTGAAGAAAAACCATGAATCGTGGTCAAGACAGGGGGGGAAGTCATGCCAGAGTACGTGAGGGGCAGGAAATCAAAATGGTTGTGGATGAGATCAAACTCTTCGCTTCTTTCGAAAACCTCTGATATGTGAAGGCACTCCCAAACCTTAGGCACAATGGAAGGATCCTCTTCGTAACCAGCCGGACACACGGCAGCAAGTTTGCCTCTTGTCTGAGAGTCCTTTGTGGCAAAAAGCGTCACATCCACACCTCTGGCCACCAGGCCCTCGGTCAGCACCGAAACCACATTTTCCCAGGGCCCGTAGTGGCGGGGTGGAGTCCTCCAGGCAATGGGAGAAAGCATGGCCACCCTCATGATTCCTTGCCCCCGTAAAGGTTGTGGGCCTTAAGCCATTCAAGAAGTTCGGTTATGCTCGCAGTGGCCACGGCCACACAAGTGTCAGCTCCTCCGTAGTACAGGTGAACCGTGTCGCCCTCCTGAACCCAACCGCAAGGGAACACCACCTTATCCACGTCTCCAAAGCGCTCGTATTCCTGTTCAAGGCCGAAAATCCAGCTGTCTGAACGAGCCTTCACCCTCCTGGGATCTTCCAGGTCCAGAAGAGCCAGTCCCAGTCTATAGATGCATCCGCTGGCTGTGGTGCGCACACCGTGATACAAGATGAGCCATCCCTCCTGTGTTGCCAAAGGAGGCGCAGATAGACCTATCTTGTGGGCGTCCCACCATCCCCCTCTTCTGGCTTTGAGAAGGATTTGATGATCGCCCCAATGCTTCATGTCAGGAGAAAAAGAGATCCACATGTGGGCGCCGGTGGAGCCTGATCCTGGCACCGGCCTGTGAATCATGGCCCATCTCCCCTGGAATCTCCTGGGGAAAAGCGCCGCATCTTTGTCCTCGGGGGGCATGACCGGCCCTAGCCGTTCAAAGCTCTGGAAATCCTCTGTAAGGGCAAGAGCCACCAGAGGACCTCCCAGGGAAAATGCCGTGTAGGCTATTACCCACTTGCCCAGCTCTTCCACGAAGGTTATGCGAGGATCCTCTATCCCCCAAATTTCCTCGGGGTGGAGACGAGGCTCAGGGGCCATGGTGGGCTTGGCTTCGATGCGCCAATTGGTCAGGCCATCCTTGCTTCTTGCAGCTGTGAGGTGAGATATTCCCCTTCTATCCTCTACCCTGAGCAGAAGAAGGGTCTCGCTTCCCACCTTGGTGGCACCTGCATTGAAAACCGAGTTGGCCCCGTATGGCAAATCCTTGGTGGTGATGATGGGATTGCCCGGGTAGCGCCTGAATATGTCCAGAACCTTGGGATCATCCATCCGCAGCTTTTTAACCTCCCTGTACCATGGCATCTTGGAGCACTTGCTCCACAAAAGCCCTTATCTCCATGAGTTGCCGATCATCTTTGGCCTCGAAACGCAAGACCAGAACGGGGCTGGTATTGGATGCCCTCACCAAGCCCCATCCTCCAGGGAAAAGCACCCTAACCCCGTCTATGTCTATTACAGGATGGCTTTTTCTGAGAATTTCTCGAACCCTCTCCACCACCTGGAACTTGTTGTCCTCTGAACAGGGCACCCTGATCTCTGGTGTGGCCACTGCAGGGGGCAGATCCTCCAGGTAAGAGGAAAGAGGTCTTTGGTCTCTTGAGAGGATCTCCAGAAGCCTGCAGGCAGCATAGAGCGCATCATCGTATCCGAAATAGCGGTCTGCAAAAAAAAGATGTCCACTCATCTCGCCTGCCAGCAAGGCTTTTTCTTGTTTCATCTTACTCTTGATGAGAGAATGGCCTGTCTTCCACATGACAGCCCTTCCCCCCCTGGAGGCGATGTCATCATACATGCGTTGGGAACATTTGACCTCCCCTATGAAAGTGGCACCTGGTGTGTTCTTCAAGATGTCCCTGGCAAAAATAACCATGAGCATGTCCCCGGGGATGACCTCACCCCTTTGGTCCACAACGCCCAAACGGTCCCCGTCCCCATCAAAAGCAATGCCCAGCTCCAGGTGCTCCTCCAAGACGATCTGCCTCAGATCAGAAAGATTCTCCAGGACCGTGGGATCAGGATCATGATTGGGAAATCTGCCGTCGGGCTCCATGTAAAGCTCTATGGGTGCGCATCCCAGGGCTTTAAGAACAACTCCTGCGGTGAGACCCACGGTCCCGTTGCCGCAATCCACGGCGAGCTTCACGGGCCTCTCTAGCCTCAGGTTGCCTGCCAGATGGCTGCAATAGGCACTCAGAACATCATGGCTGGACAGGCTCCCCTCTCCTGAGAGGAAACTGCCTTCCTCCACCATGCACCTGAGTTCCTGAAGCTGTGCTCCGAATATGGTGTCTGTGCCCACGCACACCTTGAAGCCATTGTACTGGGGAGGGTTGTGGCTGGCAGTTATCATGACTCCGCCGTCCAATCCCAGGTGTCGTATGGCAAAGTAAAGCACAGGAGTAGGGCACATGCCTGCATCTATTACATCAAGGCCAGATTTCAAAATCCCCCTGATCAGCATTTCCCTGATTTGGGGAGAACTAAGCCTGCAGTCCCTCCCCACGACCACTGTTTTTCCTCCCCTGGCTCTCAGAAAAGTGCCGTATGCCCGCCCCAGGAGCTCCACCTCCTCAAGGGTAAAATCCTCTCCCACTATTCCCCGGACGTCATATTCTCTAAAGATTCCTGGATTCAAGGCTGCCACTCCTCCTTTTACGAACTCTGCCCACCCTTGCTCACCTCACCCCTTAGGCTCCCAAATGGACCTTGGTTCCCAGAGCTTGAGTCAGTTCAAAAGGCACACCGGCCTTGGCTCTGACACCCAGAAATGTTTCAAACCATCTCGGATCTGAGCATGCACAGCACTTGGGAATCATTGGCTTCCAAGGAGCTCTGGTCAGGCCAAAGACCAGGATAAGCTTAACTCATTGACCAGGTTCCGTGATGTTGGGGACCATCTCCAAAACCCCTTGCCGAAACTTGCTCTTTTCAGGGTCCACACCTGGTTCAACTCCAATAGGATCAGGGTCGTGTGTCAGGATATGGACAGGCCATGGCCTTGTCCACTCTCTTTGGATGAGGCCGAGCAGACATCCTTGCTTAGAACTCCGGAGCCAACACCACCGGCCTGCCGCTCTTTGCTGAATCCAAGGCCAGCTCATAGGCTTGTCCATATTGCTGTGCCACAACTTCCCATGAAACCACCTCCTCCAGATATCGACGTAGTTTCTCCCCCAGCTCTAGCCTCAGCTTCTCGTCACAGGCCAGCCTTACTACTTTTCTTCGCAACATCTCCTTGGTGGTGAAAAGAAGTCCCCCTTCGCTTTCCAGAGTTTGAGCCGTTAATCCCTCCAAGGGGGCGGTAGTGATGTAAGGCTTGTTCAGGGCTATGACCCTGGCAAGAGTACCAGACTGGGTTTCATCCACAGAGGGAATCACTACAAAATCGCAAAGGGCCAAGACCTTGTAATATATATCCCCTCTCGGGACAAACTCAAAGTAGTGAGCCAGACCCTTCCGTTCTAGCTCCAGTGCTTCCCCCTTCCATTTCTCGTACTTGACCTGATCATTAGGGTCCCTCATGGTGCCCGCTGCCAGAAGATCCCAATCCTGACCCGTAATTGAAAGGATTTCCCTGTGGATCTCCTCCCACATGGAGAGAAGTATGTCCCACCTCTTGTTGGATTGTATCCACCCCACCATGCCCACCAGATGCTCCGAAAGGTCTGCATGGGCCAGACCCAGTTCTTGCCTCAACTTGGGAACCTGCTCTATTGCCCACCGCCTATCCGGACGAGCTCCGTGGGGCACCACCATCAAGTTGGTGGGGGTTTTCCATCCTAAGCCCGAAAAGGTCCAGTCCAGACGCCATTTCTGGTAATGGCACTTGAGCAGCACCACATGGCTTCTTCGGCAAACCTGATGAATGAAGTTGGCCTCAAAATCCCTGAGCCTGCCATGCACCGTATGGGGTTCCACCACTATGGGCAGATCTTGAAGGGCCTCCAGGAGGGTCAGGAAACCTTGATTTCCATCACCCACGCCTCTGTAATCCCTGTATTCGTAAAGCCCGTACTCGTGTTGGATATGAACCACATATGGCCTAAGTTGCCTTATCTTTTCTGCCACAGGTCTCCACCAGTCGTGCCGGCTCATATCTATGAGGGGAAAGACACCCTCCCCCCTGCCGTCCGTGTGACTCACTACCAGCACTTCTCTTTCTTTTTGGGCCTTTTGGATGAACTCCCTGGCCTCTTCGGTGAAGGTGGCAATGCCGCATAATCTGGGAGGGTGGGAACTGACCAACACTATGGGATTACGCATATAACCTCCCCAAATCACTCAAGCAGTGGCCACACTCTCTCCGGCAGCCTGTGCCCCTGCCAGAGCATGCATGCTCATCAGGGAAAGCAGCCAAGCCAAAGTGGATTCGGCCCCCTGATTCAGGTTGGCTCCGTCGGCCGTCAGGCCATCACAACATCCTCCGGTGCCATAATCGAACAAAGGCGTATTTAAATCATTACGGCCCAGGAACCACTCGAAGCATTTGCGGGCCTCCTCCACCCAGTGTGAATCTCCCGTGATATTGTATGCCTCGATACATGCCTGTATCATGTTTTGCGCCTCAATGGGCTGCTGGTCAAACCTGGCCCTGGGACCCCCACGAGAATACCACCCACGGTTTCCTATGGGAACAAAGTGTCCCTTGGGATCGGTCTGGATTCGAAGGAGCCATTGCAGGGACTTGAGCCCTGCATCCACCATGTCCCCACGTTGCATCCACTGGCCTGCCATGAGCAGGGCCTGGGGAATCTTCCCATTGGCGTACGTGAGCACATCTTCTATCCATGGCCAGTCCTCGGTGGCTTTGGATTTGTAAAGATCCATCAGCTTTTCGGCCAGGATGGCCCTCACGCGCCTCACCTCACTGTCCCCGCTAAAGCGCACCAGATAAGCCTGGATGCCCACCAGTGCAAAGGCCCAGGCCCTAGGGGAGGTGAATCCCGTGACTGCAGGAAGAGCCTTTTGAAAAAGGTGAAGGGCCATGGCTGTCATGCTATCCACCGAGGACAGCCCGACCGTGACCCCAAGACCCCATAGCGCCCTGGCGTGGCTGTCTTCGGTGCCCTCTTCTTCCATCCAGCGCCGGTCATAGGCCATGAAATTGCGAAAGCGACCCCTCTCTTCGTTGAAGGCGTGGTTGAGAAAGCTCAGGTAGCGGCAAGCCAGAGGCACAAGAGTATGAGTTTCTTCCAAGAGGTTTTGGGCCAGAGTCACCGCAATGAGGGCCCTGGAGTTGTCGTCCGTGCAATATCCGTGGAAACGATCCGGCACTATGTACTTGGCGTGCTGGATCACTCCTACATCGTCGGTAAGCAGCTTTAGATGATCCAGTTTCACCTCGGGAAGCTCCAGGGGCGTACCCTCCAAGGTGCGGGCCTGGAAAAGGCTTCTGGGATAGCGTTGTCTTTCCTCTCGCACCTGGGAGAAGACCTCCAGATAGCGCCTGGCAACTTCCTTCCATACCATGTTGCGGCAGAAAGTATAAGCTCTCTTTCGAGTGGCGTGCCGCTCGGGCTCATTCTCCAGAAGATTCAGGATCTCCTCTGCCAGGCAGTCCGATTCCTTGAAAGGCACCAATCGGCCCCTCCCATCGGCCAACATCTCCTGGGCGTACCAGTACGGAGTTGAGACAGTAGCTTTCCCGCAACCCAGGGCATAGGCCAGAGTTCCGGACACGATCTGCTCCTGGTTGAGATATGGGGTGACATAAATATCCGCTGCCCCAAGAAACTCGCATAATTCCTCCAGGCTCACGAAGCGATTATGAAACACCAAGTGGTTTTCCACCCCCCTCTCCCTGGCCCTTCTTTGCAGGGAGAGCCTGTAGGATTCCCCCTCCAGCCTGCGCACATGTGGATGAGTGGCTCCCAGGACTACGTAGATCACATCCGGGCGGTGCGAAACTATTCTGGGAAGTGCATCTATCATGTATTCGATGCCTTTCCCAGGGGAAAGCAGCCCGAAGGTGAGAATCACCTGCCTTCCTTCCAGACCGAACTGGTCTTTGTAAAAATTGGGATCCACAAAGGGCACGTCAGGGATGCCATGGTGTATAAGCTCCAGCTTGGAAGAAGAAACACCGTAGAGCTCCTGCATGAGTTCCAGGGCCTTGAGACTCATCACCACCACACGATCTGAGAGACGGGCCACCTCCTGAATGGTGGCCTTCTGAGCAGGCTCTGGTCTGGCCAGTACCGTGTGGAGGGTCGTCACCACAGGCATTCTCAGATTCCGCATGAGCTCCAAGAGATGCCTGCCGTATTGTCCACCGAATATTCCGAACTCGTGCTGAATGCAAACCACATCTACCTGATTCATGTTCAGGAAATCAGAGGCCAGCCGGTAATCCGAAAGATCTTTCTGGGCCACCTCGAAGCGAACTTGGGAGGGGTAATGATAACCTTCAGGAACGTCGTTCATGGCCACAGCCCAACAATTGGCCTCTTTGAGTTCCGCGGAAATGGACTGTATGAGATCCGAGGTAAAGGTGGCTATCCCGCACTGACGGGGAGGGTAGTTCCCCACCACGGCTATGTTCTGGAAACCCACAAGTATGGAACCTCTGAGACTCATGAGGCCACCCCTTTCCAATGTTTGGATGAATCTGTTTTCACGGACACCAAAGACCCCTTAACAAACAATTCCCTTGCCCGTGGATCTGATATCTGCCCTGAAAGGCCTTGATTTAGATGACCAATACGGAGTCCCTACAGGTAAAACCTCGGTTACTACCAAAAGGGAGATACACCCGAGAAGAGCCCAGGCTGCCTCCCTAGCCCATGTTTCAAGGTGCCACAAGGAGCCTGTGGGCCCGAATGTGATTTTAAAAAAAACTAAGAATCCCAAAGGAATGCGTCAAGTGCCGCAGACTATTTGGATGCCAGCAAGAAACTGAGCAGTTACCAATCAAATGCCTTGACCTTACCCAAGCCAGAGGTAGGCTGAGCTAAAGGGAGGTGATCAACATGACAAACACCCTTGGTACATTTAAATGCGAAGAAGACCAAGCAATTCTGGAACTTTGGTCCGAAAAAGAAGGCAAGGCCATTCAGGAGTTCTCCTGCGTGGATCTGGGTGAGTCTGGAAGCGCAATGCCAAGATCTTGTGTTCCCAAAGGGGATTCCAAGTACATATCCTGCCAGAGCTTCCAGTGCCCAAAGGGATACTCCCCTGCCATGATTCACGTGGGCGATGCAGACACCCATCGGCAAGGGATGGGCTTTTCATGCCTTCCCGTGGAAGCCACTAGGAGTTCACGTTCTTTGTGGGACAGGCTTTTCTCGGGCTGGACCACCATTCCTGGATAAGGGGCCTTGCTTTTGGGAGATGATGGGGCCCCGGCAGGGAAGCCGGGCCCCGCTTTAAGTATTTTTCAGATGGTATTGCAGCTACTTGAGCCCTGGGGCCCAAGAGGTGTTTTTCAAAGCCCTACCTTGGCCTTGGAGACTCTGGCCAGCGCAGAGGCTGCCAGACTTCCTATGTACAGGTAATCCTTTGTTTCCCTGACGCTGGTATTGACCGGGTATCTTCCGGCCGGGTCCTGGAGGTCCTCCACCACCTTGCCCATGTCATCGAGGGCTATGATATGGCCGTAGGCTTGAGCCTTTGGCCTTGCGAAGGCTGGCAGGCGTTGAACAACCTTCCTCAAGAAGGGCTTGTCTGAAAGGGCATCCAGGAGGGGGTTTCTGGGGGAGGCCAGAGCCACCCAGTACCGGCCTTCCATTCCAGCGGTTATGTTGTCCGGAAAGCCAGGGAGCCCATCCACCAAGGTCTCGGCTTTGCCCTTTTTAGGGCCTTCCAGCCAAAAGCGAATCACCCGATAACTTCCTGTCTCGTTTATTAACACTGATTTCTGATCGTGGCTTACAGCCACCCCATTGGCAAAGTTGAGACCCTTGAGAAGTGTGGTGGTCTTTCCTGTGGATGGATCATACACCAGAAGCCTTCCATGGCCTCCATGCTCCATCAAGTCCAGGAGGCTGGCCTCGTACGTCCCGCCGTATTGCCTTGCCCCGAATTTGGTGGAGGCGTCGGTGAAATAAATCTTACCGTCTGCAGCCACGTCCACGTCATCGGCGTAAAGGATTGGTATTCCATCGCACTCAGAGGCCAGCTTCTTTACCTTACCTTCGGTAGATATGGACAGAAGACCCCTGAAGGAGTCAGCCACTATGAGATTGCCCTCTGAATCAAATGTAATGCCCAGGGGACGGCCTCCGCTTTGTGCCCATTTCTCTGGCCTCGTGCCGTCTGGCTGGAGCCTCAGGATCCAACCCTCGTGCGTGGAGACGTAAATCCTGCCCTGTTGGTCCAAGGCCACGCTCTCCGGAGCATGAAGACCACCCAAGGGAAGTAGCTCCATATCACTTAGCCTTTCATTTGGGGCAAAAGGCCCTGTATACCCAGGGTTGGCAGGTGATTTCCAGGCCACTGGCTGGATGGGTACGGGCCAAAAAAGGAAATAGAGCACGATCAAGGCAAGTAGCAGTACCAGGAGTCTTAACAATACCTTCATGGATTCCCTCCTTTTCACTGTCCTTCCCCCGTATTCCTGCTCTTATGCTCATCTGGCTCTTACACACACCCTCAATTTGGTCTTCTTGCCTTAGGCCCAGGAGATCCCATATCCGCCCATGGTGGGAACGCTCCATCCCCCTATCTCCCCCATGGAAGGTCCCTGCAGAGATCCAGAACCCTAGAAAGATGCCTGCTGGCTGCCCTTAGGAACTCCTCTGCATGAGTCGAGGACAAACGGCTGCACACTTCTTTGTAGTCCACCTCTGGATTTCCCGAGAGCCTGCAAAGGGCATCAACTCTTTCATCATAGGATTCCTTGCGGAAGATCTCCTTCAAGGCAGGCTTGAGGGAAGCCCACTGGGAGGTGCCCATATGTGGTGCATATATGGAAGAAAGGCAATCCCAGGTGCCTTTGGCAGCCTGCATGGCCCTTATTCTGTTGTCCACCCTCACACCGCTTCTGGGATCTGTCCACACGTAGTGGACAACATCCGGTAGGGCTCTTAGCTCAGCATGGCCCACATTGGGAATTGCAGCCTCAGGACTGTACCAGGGAAAGCACTGGTTTAGAGGTTCCTCCCATCCGGAGAAGCCCTGGTGGCTGAAAGTGTCTTGGTACGCATGCAAGGCTATTCCAAGGCCCAGGGGTTCTGCTCGGGCAGCATTAAGAAGGCTTCGGGCTTTGGAGGAATCCGAAGTTGTCATCCAGGGGTGAGAAGGGTCATCACCTGGTATGAAGTGGAAAGGCATTATCACTGTGGCCTGTATTTGCCTTTCGGCCCAGTTTCCCAGGGTGCTGGTCTGGGTTTGAAGCCCGTGGAGTTCTGGCTGTGTGAGTTCGTCTGTGAACTGATCCGCCCATGCTATGCGTTCCATCTCTGAGGTCTCGATCCCCATCTTGAGGCCCAAGGCATAGGTAAGGTAGAAATGAATGTCCTTCTGCATTTGGAAGCCTCGCTTTCCTGGAGTGCAATGCAAAATAGGTCCTGATCTCTCATATTTTGGGATCTTTGGGATAATACCACGTAATGCTAGAAAGGGTATCCAAACAAGAGGGCCCCGGGCAATCTGGGCCCAAGAAAACAGAAGAATCTATTGACATATGGGCCTGTGATCTTTAAAATACAAGAAAATACGGTCTTTGAGATTCCCCACAGACGGGGCCCGGAGGCTAAAGGTAACGGGTTCTTTTTTTGTACCCAAATGGAGGTTACCGGGTGGCTCAGAAGGAGTGCCCAACAAGGGAATCCCAGGGGATCTGAGAGCAAGAGGAGGTCAAGAACCTATGCGTTGCACTACCATCAAGGACGGAGTCGAGTGTATATTCATGAAAAAGGGAGGCTGCTCTTACAATGGTGGTCACTGCCACCCCATAGTGGAGCAATGTGGAGATTGCCAGCGCATAATGGAGTTCCCCACTGGCAAATACTGTATTTCCTTCCCAGAGCCAGGACTCAAGTGGACAAAGGGAGCTGTTTGCCCCCTGGCGACCCACGTTAAAAGGGAGTACCAGGTAAGCGGCCGCAAGTTGAATCCGTTGAAGGCTTCCAAGAGGGCCATGGCCAACAGAGGCGGCCACATCTAAAGCCAGATTTTTCCGATCTTTGGGGGCCCAGAGGCCCCTTTTTTTTTGAGTCCTCTTATTGACCGATTCCGTGTCATTAGCACGTCAAGATGTCCGGTTTTTGTGGTAAGTGATATGTCCGGTAGTTGAAGTATCATGTGTATCACCA
>JBBFLE010000017.1 GCA_037481695.1 bacterium
TCTCAAGGCCTTGGGCTTCCAGATCAAAGACAATAGGGTCGTACAGGTGAGTTGACCCGATTATTACCTGATATCAACTGGATATCCCTCTTCGGCCAATGCTAACTTGTAAAGTCCTGGATAGTCCTGTGCATACAAAGGGATTGTCATGGGGGAAAAAACAAAAAGCACAACTAGCCTTAAGGTGTTTTTCACTATCAGGACCATCACCTTTTCTTGTATTTGGATCCCCAGGGCCAAAGGAATAGTCTAATTTTCTAAGTACCCTGTCAACAAAAAAATAATCTGATGTATGGCCACAGGGAATTTGACCGGAGAGGATCTTGCCTAGCCCCAATTATTCCCAAGGATCGCTTAACTTCAGGGGAAGCCTTTCAATACCCAGTGCCTGAACCCATATTTTCAGGCCTAGACCAGTAAGGACCGTGCAGACGGCATCTGAGTGTGGATCAGTTCTTCAAAGCATATCAGCTAGTTAGCTTTTATTTCTCGGTGGCCCTTATTGTTGCGGGCTATGGGCTTCAAGCCAAGAGCTTTTCATGCGATAAATGGAAGAAATAGACTTCAGCCATGGGAAGCCAATTCGTGTCAGGAAAGGAAGGAATAAGAGAATGAAGATTCCATTGTTTCAAGTGGATGCTTTTGCCACAGAGGTTTTTCGTGGGAATCCGGCTGCGGTTTGCATACTGGATAAATGGCTTAAGGACGATCTGCTCCAATCCATAGCAGAAGAGAACAACCTCTCGGAGACAGCCTTTGTGGTTTTAAAGCCTCAGGGTGTTGAGCTCAGGTGGTTCACCCCTTGCACAGAGGTGGACTTGTGCGGACATGCCACCTTGGCCGCAGGCTTTGTCTTGTTTGAATATGGCCAGCACCCGGCTGGTACCATAGATTTCGAGACTCGCAAGAGCGGAACCTTGACTGTGCTCAGGAAGGGAGATCTTCTGGAGATGGACTTCCCGGCAAGACCAGTCATGGCCCAGACAAACCCATCTGAGCTCCAAGATGCGCTGAGGATGACCCCTTCTGCCAGCTTTGTCTCCCAAGAGGATCTGCTGGTGGTCTTGGACTCCGAGGCCTCTGTGAGGGAGTGCAAACCTGATTTCAAGGCCCTGGAGAAGATAGAGTGCAGGGGTGTGATAATAACAGCCTCGGGGGAAAAGAGTGATTTTGTCTCGAGGTTCTTTGCACCCAAAGTGGGCATCCCCGAAGATCCTGTGACCGGTTCGGCCCATTGTGTTTTGGCTCCATACTGGGCACAGCGCTTGGGGAAAAGTGATCTCCATGCTTTTCAGGTCTCCAAACGCGGTGGAGAGCTTTTTTGCCGTTACGAGGGTGAGCGCGTAAAGATCTCAGGCAAGGCGGTTTTGTACTTCAAAGGCATCATAGAGATCTGAACTTTGAAGCCCTGGTGTGTTCTGCCCCGGGCTGCCGAGGATGTGGGAAAGGCCTAAATGGCCTGAGTTTCTATGGAGGAAGCCCAGGCCTTAGACAGGATCCTGGGGCCATTTATTGGGCTGTTGCCCGAGGAGGTGTCAGCCATGACAGAGCAAGAGATGCTGGAGAAGAAGAAAAGCTCCAAGAAAGCCTCTGAGAAAAAGCCCAAGAAGTCCCAAGGCAAGACAAAGGATCTTCGCAAGGTGGAGCTGATCTTTCAGGCCCAGGAAGCCGAGCAGGTCTTTGTGGCTGGAGATTTCAATGGCTGGGATCCCACGGCCACTCCCATGAAGAAACACAAGGAGGGGTACTGGAAGGCCAAGTTGAGGCTCAGGCCAGGTCGATACGAGTACAAATTCCTGGCAGATGGGCAGTGGGTAAACTATGTAAGAGGGGTGGAGAGGGTCCCCAATCCCTTTGGCACCGAAAACATGGTGCTCTGGGTGGACTGAGCTTGGGCCACGCCCTTGCCCATGAACTGAGGGGGCTCTCCCCCTTGGAAAAAAACAGGGGAGGAATTCCTAAGGGTGGATATCACGCGTCTTAAACCTAAGGAGCCCAGAGGCCTTGTGGTGGTCTTAACGGGCCATGGAAAGGGCAAGACCACTTCTGCCTTGGGCATGGCCTTGAGAGCCTGTGGTCATGGGATGAAGGTATGCATGATTCAATTCATGAAAGGGGATCTGTATTCCGGAGAGTGGGATGGGCTTCGCAAGCTGGACTGCTCGGTGGAGATTATTTCCACGGGCAAGGGGTTTTGCGGGATTCAGGGGAATCCGTACCCTTTCAGGGAACACAGGCAGAACGCCCAGTCAGCCGTGGAGCTGGTTCGAACCAAGTTGGCCCAGGCAGACATGGACCTTCTCATTTTGGATGAGATAAATAATGCCCTGCATCTGGGTCTGGTGGATCTGGAACAGGTCCTAGACATAATAAAGAACAAACCGCCGCGGCTCCACCTGATTCTGACAGGCAGAAACGCCCATGAGCAGGTGGTGGAGCTTGCCGACACCGTAAGCGAAATAAGAGAAATCAAGCATGCCTTCAGAGCCGGGCTGGAACCTCAACCCGGCATAGATTACTGAGAAATATAAATGGAATGAGACCCTTGGGGCGGGTACAAAGCTGTGTCCTGGGAGAGCATAAAGGCAAGGAGTCCTTGCTGGATGGGTGAGGAGGATCATTGGAGCACAAGACCAACTCCGTACTTAAAAATCACTCGAGTAAAGGCCTGGGAGATGCTCTGGGGACCATACTTCTTCTGACAGCAGTATTTTTCTTGAACTTCGTCTCCAGAATCATACTGGGCCCCATGCTGCCGGTCATAGAGCAAGAGATGGGGCTTGGCCACGGCCAGGCAGGCTCGCTCTTTCTTTTGATCTCAGCCGGATACTGCTTGGTCATCTCTTTGTCCGGGTTTGTGTCAGCCAGGTTGGGTCATAGATGGACCGTGGTGCTCTCCTCCTGGAGCCTGGCTGCCGCTTTGTGGCTGGTGGCCTTTTCCTGGGATCTGGAAACTTTGAGAGTGGGGCTTTTCCTGCTGGGCTCAGCCGCTGGCCTGTACCTTCCCTCTGGTATGGCCACCATGACCTCCTTGGTGGACAGGAAGCTCTGGGGCAGGGCCATAGCCGTGCACGAACTGGCCCCGAATCTGGGCTTTGTGGGAGCTCCATTCTTGGCAGAGCTTCTTTGTGGTGTGGTGTCCTGGAGGGGGGTCATGGTTCTCATCGGGATCTTTTCGGCTCTGGTGGGAACGGCTTTCCTGCGCTGGGGCAAAGGGGGAAAGCTCAAGGGCACTGCCCCCAGCCCATCTTCCTTGAAGACCCTGGCAAGGGAAAGGGATTTCTGGCTCATGATGGGCATATTCGGCCTTGGGGTCGGAGGCAGCCTGGGCGTGTACGCCATGCTACCCCTTTTTCTGGTGGCAGATAGATCCTTTGATTTGGTTGCTGCCAATTCTTTGACAGGCCTCTCCAGGATATCTTCCATGGGCATGGCCTTTGTGGGTGGATGGGCCACAGACCGCTTCGGCCCCCAGAAGACCATGGCTGGAGGTCTCATCTTCAGCGGTGTGGTGACCTGCTTTTTGGGATGGACATCTGGTGCAATGTTGGTGGTGGCTGTTTTCTTGCAACCCGCCCTGGCAGTTTGCTTTTTCCCTCCTGCTCTTGCGGCCTTGTCCAGAATAGGTCCTGAGCACATGAGAAGTCTGAGCATGTCTCTGGTGGTGCCCGTTGGCTTTCTTCTGGGAGGAGGTGGTATACCGGCCTTCATAGGGTTAATGGGTGAGCTGGATCGCTTTCCCCTGGGCATCTCAATAGTGGGGCTGGCCATGATCCTGAGTGGGACTGGCACGCGCTGGCTGGGCTTGGTGGAGAGAATACAGGAGAAAGGCTCCAAAAACATTGACTGAGGGGGGGGGTGAGGTATAATGAGCGGAATTCACGGCCTTCTTGGGGTTGGGAGGGGCCGTGAGAATCCCATGACTGCTTGCCAGGTACCATGAACCGGACAAACAGCTTGCCCTGGGAACCTGTGCGATGGTTGGGCCGGGGCTTTATTGGAACAATTAGAACTGCTGGTCAGATGGGCATCTTTTTGGCCCACACCATCATTCTGTGCTTTTTCCCTCCCTATCGCTGGCGAAGGGTGCTGGAGAGGATCCATTTTCTGGGCGTCAAGACCCTCTTTGTGATATTGCTTACAGGGGCTTTCAGCGGCATGGTGTTGGGCTTGCAGGTTTTTTACACCCTGCGCAAGTTCGGGGCAGAAGCTCTTTTGGGACCGGCGGTGGCCCTTTCCTTGGTCAGGGAGCTGGGGCCTGTGCTGTCGGCCCTAATGATAACGGGGCGGGCAGGCTCGGCCTTGACCGCAGAGTTGGGAGTGATGCGCATAACCGAACAGATAGACGCCCTGGACATGATGGCAATTCATCCGGTCCAGTACCTGATAGTGCCCAACCTGCTGGCTGCTGTGTTAGTCTTTCCGGTGCTTTCCTGGTTTTTTGACGTGATCGGTATCCTGGGAGGATATCTGGTGGGTGTAGAGCTCTTGGGGCTGGCCCACGGAACATATTTCGGGGAGATTCATACCTTCCTGGGTGTTCAGGATGTTCTGGACGGACTTTACAAGTCTCTTTGTTTCGGGGTGCTGGTGGTTTGGATTTGCTGTTTCAAGGGTTTCTTCTCGGGGTACGGGGCAGAGGGTGTCAGCCGCGCCACTACCGAAGCAGTGGTGCTCTCGTCGGTTTCTGTGCTCTTGTGGGACTACCTGATGGGCTCTTTTCTGTTTTGAAACTCAGCCATGATCCAGACCGAGAACCTTCATAAGTCATTCAATGGCCAGCCGGTGCTCCGGGGGGTGGACTTACAGGTAAGAGAAGGGGAAATGCTCGCTCTCATAGGCAGAAGCGGGGCGGGCAAATCGGTCTTGCTCAGGCATCTCATGGGTCTAGTCAGGCCGGACAAGGGACGTGTTCTCATAGAAGGAATAGATCTGCACCGTAGCTCCTCTTCCCAACGAAAGGCCTTGAAGGAGCGCTTTGGAGTGCTCTTTCAAGGAGGAGCGCTTTTTGATTCCATGACAGTGTTCGAGAATGTGGCTTTTCCTTTAAAGGAGAAATCCGCTTTGGGGGAAGAAGAGATAAGACAGAGGGTGCTCAAGGAGCTGGCTTTGGTGGAACTCCAAGGAGCAGAAGAAAAATACCCTGCGGAAATAAGCGGTGGAATGAAGAAGAGGGTGGCATTGGCCAGGGCCATAATCCATAATCCTAAAATAGTCTTTTTCGATGAGCCTACAACAGGTTTGGATCCCATCACGGCCCGCTCCATCCACCAACTCATTCATTCCACTCACAGGAGACTTCGCTTCACGGGAGTCATAGTAACCCACGAGACCTGGGGAATCTTCTCCATAGTGGATCGTGTGGCCCTCTTACATGAAGGAAGGATCATGGCAATGGGCACCCCAGAGGAGATCCTGGATTGTGGGGAGCCCATTGTGAGGGATTTTTTGGAGCCGCACCGAAGCCTCAGAGGCATTGCCGGGTAGGAGGGGCCATGAGAAAACGCTGGGACGTGGAGATGACTGTGGGGATCTTTCTCCTGTTGGGACTTCTGGCCTTGGGCTATCTCTCCATACACCTGGCCCGCATGGAAGTGGTTGGCCAAGGGGGGTATACTATCTTCGCCCGTTTTTCATCTGTGGAGGGGCTAAAAACAGGGACCTTGGTGGAGATAGCCGGTGTAGAGGTGGGCAGGGTAAAGAACATAGAGCTGCAAAATTATAGAGCCAGGGTAGCCTTCTCCATCAAAAGCGATGTAAAGATTCCGGAGGACACAATAGCCTCCATAAGGACAAAGGGCCTCCTGGGGGAAAAATACGTCAGACTCAGCCCAGGGGGATCTGATCAGATGCTCAAGCCCGGAGGGGAGCTTTTCGAGACAGAGGCCCCCATCAACTTGGAAGAATTGATCGCCAATTTTGTCTTCGGGAAGATCTAAAGCTTTTTCTAGTTTTCAGGAAGAGGCGAAAAGGAAAGGAGATGACGGGATGAGGTGTTTTTCTGGAATCTGCTCTTTGGTATTGCTCTTGAGCACCAGCTTAGCTGCCGTGGCAGGGGAACCCATGGATGTTATCAGGCAGTCCACGGACAAGGTGATAGAGATCCTGAAAGATCCTGCCCTGAGGGAGAATCCGGAGCTCAGGGAAAGCAGGATCTGGGAAATAGTATCAGTGAGGTTCGATTTCGAGGAGATGGCCAGAAGGGCCCTGGCAGTTCACTGGAGAGACCGCACGGTGCAGGAGCAAAAGGAGTTCGTTGATCTGTTCGGGAGGCTATTACAGAGATCTTACTCGGGCAAGCTGGCCCAATACACCGACGAAAAGGTAGAGTATCTTGGAGAGGAAATAGAAGGCTCCAGGGCCGAGGTAAGGACCAAGTTGGTTAGCAAGTCCATGGAGATTCCCATAGATTACAGGATGCTCAAGAAATCCAATGAATGGAGGGTTTATGATGTTGTCATAGAGGGGGTAAGCCTTGTCAACAACTACCGGAATCAATTCAACCGTATAGTTGTCTCCTCTGGGTACAAGGAACTGGTGCAGAGGATGCGAAACAAGTGGGAGGACTTGATCCGGGAATCCGAAAAGAAAAAGAGCACCTAAGCACAGCTGAGGCTGAAGAACTAGTAGCTGGAGCGAGAAGGGAGGAATTACAGATGGCAGAAAGATATGTTTACACATTCGGAGGTGAACGCGCCGACGGCGGGGAGGCCCTTCGTAACCTCTTGGGAGGCAAGGGTGCAGGGCTGGCGGAGATGACCAATCTGGGTATACCGGTGCCACCTGGGTTCACCATAACCACAGAGGTCTGCACTTATTATTATGCCCACAACAGGAGCTATCCCCCTGGACTCCAGGAGCAGGTGCAGGAGGCCATGGCCCACGTGGAGAGGCTCATGAAGGCCAAGTTCGGAGACCCCCAAAATCCGCTTTTGGTATCGGTGCGCTCTGGGGCCAGGAGATCCATGCCAGGCATGATGGAAACAGTCCTCAACGTGGGGCTCACCAGCAAGACCTTGCCCGGACTCATTCGCAAGACCAACAACGAGAGGTTTGCTTACGATGCGTATAGAAGGCTGATAATGATGTACTCAGACGTGGTCATGGAGAAGGCTCAGGGCATCGAGCCTCCCGAGGGTCAGGGGATCCGCCAGATCTTGGAAAGGGAAATGGATCACCTAAAGGAGAAAAGAGGCGTCAAACTCGACACTGAGCTGACAGCAGAAGACCTCAAGGAGCTGGTGGAGATATTTCTCAAGAAGGTGAAAGAGGTGATGGGAAAGCCCTTCCCAGATGACCCCCAAGAGCAGCTTTGGGGAGGAATCGGGGCTGTTTTCCAATCCTGGAACGGCAAGAGGGCTGTTTCTTACAGGCGGATCGAGGGAATCCCGGACGACTGGGGAACAGCAGTGAACGTGCAGGCCATGGTCTTTGGAAACACGGGGGAGAGGTCAGCCACCGGGGTGGCCTTCACCAGAAATCCGGCCACAGGGGAAAATCTTTTCTATGGAGAGTGGCTGCCCAATGCCCAGGGCGAGGATGTGGTGGCGGGGATTCGGACTCCTCTGCCTTTGAACAGGGCCACCAAGAGCGGGGAGGCAGCCTCCTTGCCTTCTCTGGAGGAGGTTATGCCAGAACTTTACCAGCAGCTGGACACCATACAGCGCAAGCTAGAGACCTACTTTCGGGATATGCAGGACATAGAGTTCACTATCCAGGACGGAACCCTATGGATGCTTCAGACCCGCACAGGCAAGCGAAACGGTACTGCGGCCATTAGAATGGCTGTGGAGATGTGCAAGGAGGGTCTAATAAGCAAGGAGGAGGCTCTTTTGAGGGTGCAGCCATCTCAGTTGGATGAGCTATTGCATCCCATGCTGGATCCTGTGGAGGAGAAAAAGGCCAGGCCGCTTGCCAAAGGGCTTCCTGCAGGGCCTGGGGGGGCAGTGGGGCAGGTGGTGTTTACAGCCGATGACGCAGAACAGTGGGCCAAGAAGGGCAAGAAGGTGGTCCTGGTCAGGGCCGAAACCTCTCCGGAGGATGTTCATGGAATGCATGCTGCCCAGGCCATCCTGACCTCCAAAGGAGGCATGACCAGCCATGCAGCCCTCGTGGCCAGGGGGTGGGGTAAGTGCTGCATAGTGGGTTGTGGTGCCTTGGACATTGATGTGGAGTCAAGGACCGTAAGAGTTGAGGGGGAGGTGCTCAGGGAGGGGGACTGGGTAACCCTCAATGGCACAAAAGGTGTGTTGTACAAGGGTCAGATGAAACTTCTTCCAGCAGACCCAGAGGGAAACCCCTGGTACAAGGAACTCATGGTATGGGCGGACCAGGTGAGGCGCCTGGGCATCAGGACCAATGCCGACACTCCCTCAGATGCCGCTCTGGCCAGATCCTTTGGAGCTGAGGGCATTGGGCTTTGCCGCACCGAGCACATGTTCTTTGATCCGCAGCGCATCATGGCCATGAGGGAGATGATAGTTGCTGAGACCGAGGAGGACAGGCGCAAGGCCGTGATGAAGCTACTGCCTTACCAGAGGGAGGATTTCCTGGGCATTTTCAGGGCAATGGAAGGCCTGCCTGTGACCATAAGGACCTTGGACCCGCCTCTGCACGAGTTCGTGAATCTGAGTGCCGAACAGGTAAAAGATCTGGCAGCACAAATGGGCATCCCGGTGGAGAGGCTTCAGGCTAGAATCGACCAGCTCCACGAGCTGAACCCCATGTTGGGCCACAGGGGATGCCGTCTGGGAATAACCTATCCTGAAATAACCGAAATGCAGGCTAGGGCCATCTTCGAGGCCGCGGCCCAGATGGCCCAGGAAGGCAAAGAGGTTTTTCCGGAGGTCATGATCCCACTGGTGGGAAGTCTGAAGGAACTGGATCACCAACAGGAAATAGTGGAGAGAGTGGCCAAGGAAGTGCAGGCCCAGAAGGGGGTCAAATTTCCCTACCTGGTGGGCACCATGATAGAGATCCCCAGGGCCTGTCTTGTGGCAGACCAGATAGCCAGCAGAGCCCAGTTCTTCTCCTTTGGAACCAATGACCTGACCCAGACCACTTTCGGCTTTTCCAGGGATGATGTGGGTTCTTTCCTGCCAGTTTATCTGGAAAAGAAGATACTGCCATCAGATCCTTTCCAGACCCTTGACCAGGAAGGTGTGGGACAGTTGATCCGCATGGGCGTGGAAAAAGGTAGATCAGCCAGAAAGGACCTCAAGGTGGGGATATGTGGAGAGCATGGAGGAGATCCCGCATCTGTGGAATTCTGCCACAGGGTGGGAATGAACTACGTAAGCTGCTCACCTTACAGAGTCCCCATAGCCAGACTGGCTGCCGCTCATGCAGCAGTAAAGGATAAGGGCTGACATAAGAAGGGGGGGGACGGGTTGGACAATGGACCTGTCCCCCAGCCCAAATCTTCCAAAGCATACCAAATATTGTGGCCTACCTAATATCGGACACATCTTGTTGTGAATTTGCTTTACATGGCCTTACCAGCCAAATATAATGATGTCCGCAGTCAGACTAGTAGCTATGGGCTGAAATTGTAGGCCTGTTAGCGCATGTGGGTGGGAAAGCCCACTTTTTTGAATTCCTTTTTGGGGCTGTGGCCTCAGCAAGAGGTTTCCGGAGAAACCTCTGGGGGGAAATACCGGGAGATGACCGAGTTGTTCCCGGCTGGGCATCCATGGTGCTGGCTGCAAAGAAAAATCTGGGCATATAAAAGGGTGGACGGAAGGAATAGATGAGGCTTAAGAAGGTGGAGATCAGTGGTTTTAAGTCCTTCAGGGAAAAAACGGTCCTCATGTTCCAGGAGGGAGTCACGGCCATTGTAGGGCCTAATGGATGCGGGAAAAGCAACATAGTGGATGCCATCAGGTGGGCCATGGGCGAGGCCAGTGCCAGGGCTCTTAGGGGTCAGGGCATGGAGGATGTGATCTTTCATGGTACTGATCAACAGGGTCCTTTGGGAATGGCCGAGGTGAGTCTTACCTTTGAAAACGTAAACGGGAATGCCCCTGCCCACCTTTCAGGCTGTTCAGAGATAGAGGTCACCCGAAGGCTGTTTCGTTCGGGGGAAAGTGAATACTGCATAAACAGGGTGCCCTGCCGTAGAAAGGATGTGTGGGAGCTTTTTATGGATACGGGGCTGGGCAACAGATCCTATGCCATAGTTGAGCAGGATCGGGTCTCCCACATCATATCGGCCCGGCCAGAGGAGCGAAGGGTAGTAGTGGAGGAGGTGGCTGGCATCAGCCGCTACAAGAGCCGCAGGGAGGCGGCCCAGCGAAAGATGGAGGCCACAGGTCAAAATCTGGAGCGCATAAAAGACATCTGCCGTGAGGTGGGTCAGCAGATCCATAGCCTGGAAAGACAGGCCAGAAAGGCCGAGCGTTACAGGAGTCTCAGAGCCCAGATCCTGGAGCTGGAGCGGAACTCTGTTCTCAGGAAGTGGGCCCTTCTGGATCGGGAGAGATCATCGCTCCAGGAGCGCCTCAAGCAATTAAGGTGGGAGAGGGATGGGCTGAACTCAGCCATGGAAGCAGGGGAAATGGAATTGGAAAGGCAAAAGGTGCTTCTCCTGGAGATGGAAAAAGGGCTCTTGGAGGCTCAGGAAGAGCTTCACAGACGGGAGAAGGCCTTGGCCGAGCTGGAAAACAGAATCAGGCGGGAATCAGAAGAGGAAAAAAACCTGGAGTCCTCCAGGAGCCTATGGGAGAAGGATATTGCCAGGCTGGAAGCCCGCCTGGGATCTGTGCGGGAAAGGATTTTTTCTCTTGCCTCAGAAAAAGAGGCCATCAGAAAACAGCAGCAGCACACAGAATCCAGACTGGAAGAACTCACGGGCTTGTTGAAAAAGGGGATGGAAAAGGAGCGGGTGCTCAAGGCCGCCTTGGAGGAAAACAGGCTGGAGCTTGTGGAATGGATGGGGGAGAGGGCCAGGCTCAAAAATGGGATTCAGCACAATTGCCGAAGGTCCGAGGAGTTGAAGAAACTCATTGAAAAGGCAAAAGGGGAACAAGAAGGCCTGGAGAAGAAATTGGAAGAGATGAGCCTGGCAGGCTCTTCCCTTGAAGGTGGGATCCGGGATCTAGAAGAGGCCTTGGCCAAGCTCAAGGCCAGAAGGGATGAAATCAAGGAAGAGCTCTCGTCTCTTCAGGCCCAAAGAGAGCAGATGAGATCCAAGCTTAAGAACCTTGAGAGCTCCATACAGGCTATGGGATCCAGAATAAAGGCCTTGCAAGGGCTGCAGGAGGATCTGGCAGGCTTCTCCGAGGGAATTCGGGCCCTCAGGGAGGCCATTCAAAAAGGCCAGCTCAGCCTCGGGATCTCATCCCCCAGGGTGGTGGCAGAGGTTGTGGATGTCCCGGATGGAGTGGATGCAGCTGTGGCAGGGCTCCTGGGAGAGCGAATGCAGTACCTCATGGTGGAAAACTGGGAACAGGCCCTGAAGGCCCTGGCCTTTGTGAAGGAAAAAGGGCTGGGGCGGGTGGGAATTGTGGCCCTTGAGGCATGCGGAAAAGAAGGCCCTGAGCCTTTTTGCACGGATCAGACGGATCTGGGTCTTTCCTGGGAGTCTGGATTTGGTTCTGTGGGTGAGCTGCTCCTTGGAGAGGTGAGGCTGGCAAAGAATCTGGAAGAAGCCATCCATGGAGGGCTCTGCCAAGGTCAAGGCCGGTGGGTCACCCTGCAAGGCGATGTGCTGGATCCCAGAGGGCTCGTGGAAGGAGGCGATGCCAGGGATCCTTCCAAGGGGTATTTGGCCAGAAGAAGAGAGCTCAAGGAGTTGAAAGAGAGGCTGGAGAAGCTGGAAGCCGAAAGCCGGCTGCAGTGGGATCAGCAAAGAGAGTTATCGCAAAAGATATCTGTTCTCTCCTCTGAAGCAGACAACTTGCTGGAGCTCATTCACGCCAAGGAATTGAGACTTGCAGAGTGTCGAAGGGACTTTCTCTCTTCCAGGGAAGCGGCAGGCAGCTTGAGACAAAGGCTAGAGGCCTTGAAATGGCAACTTGGGTTACACAAGGAAGAACTGGGATCTGTGGGAACAGCCCTGGAGGAGGACTCCATTCGACTAGAGGGATTGGAAAAGAGCATTGATAACAGGGAGCATAACCTCAAAGATCTGGAGCAAGAGCATTCAGAGGCAGTGGCCGAGCTGGAGGGACTTAGGGAGGAAGTAACCAGGGTGCAGGTGGCTGTGGCTTCTCTTGCAGAACGCTTGAATGCTTCCCATAGGGAGATGCAGGGCCTGGAGGTACAAAGCGCAGAGCTCTCCCAGGAACTTTCCAGGAAGCAGGTACAGAGGCAAAGGGGGCTCAAGAGGTTGGAAGAGCTCAGGGCCTCTCTGGCTGAGCTTCGCAAGGAGTTGAGCCGTCTCATGGAAGGTCACAGGGTGGCGGCCCAAGACCTGCAAAGGGCCAAGAGTGAAGCGCAGCAGAACAGAGAAAGCCTTCTTGAGATGGAAGCATGCCAGCAGGCCAGGAGGCAAAGAGTTCGTGCCCTGGAGCGAGAGTTACAGCAGATGGAACTGCAGGAGAGGGAGCTGGCCTTGCGCATGGAGCACTCTCAAGGGGAACTCCAGGGAAGGCTGGAGATGAAAGCAGAGGAAATCCCTTTGGCAGCAGCCGGGGCAGTGCTTCAAGATCTATCCCAAGCTGAGGCTCAGATATCCTCCTTGAAGGAGGCCCTGGAGCGCCTTGGAGATGTGAACCTGGCAGCTGCCGAGCAATACAGGGAACTCAAGGACAGGTATGATAGTCTGAACGCTCAAAAGGAGGACCTGGAAAACTCTGTTGCCTTGCTCAAGAAGGCCATCCAGAGGATAGACAGAACCTCCCGCAAGAGATTCAGAGAAGCCTTTGAAAGGCTGGATCAGGAATTCAGAAAGGTTTTTCCCATACTCTTTGAGGGAGGGGAGGCCCACCTGGCCCTGACAGAGGCAGAAGACATATTGGATGCGGGAGTGGAGATAATCGCCAGACCCCCTGGAAAAAAGCTCCAGAGTATCTCTCTCCTGTCAGGAGGGGAAAAGGCTTTGGCTGCAGTAGCCCTGATCTTTGCCATGATCAGAATCAAAGAGACGCCCTTTTGCCTTTTCGACGAGGTGGACGCCCCGCTGGATGATGCCAACATAGATCGCTTCAACAAGATGGTAAGGGAGCTTTCCCACAAGTCCCAGTTCATCTTGGTCACCCACAGCAAACGCACCATGGAAATTGCCGATGTGCTCTATGGGGTCACCATGGAGACCCCTGGAATCTCCAAGATGATTTCGGTGAGGCTTCAGTGAGATGTTTTGCAAATTCTTCCTTAGCTCAAGAAGGGGTAACCTTGGATGGAACAACAGGAAGGCAAGAAAAGGGGTTTTCTAAGCGGCCTCAAAGAGGGGCTCAGAAAGACCAGGGACGGGTTCATAAAAAAGCTGGACCGGCTTCTCATGGGCAAGGTGAGATTGGATGCCCAGACTCTGGAGGAGTTCGAGGAGCTTCTGATCACAGCAGATCTTGGCGTGGCCACCACTGCCAGGCTCATCAGAGATGTTGAGGCCCGCATCAGCCGCTCTGAGGCCCAAAACCCGGATTTGCTGAGGCGATGTGTGCAGGAGGCCATAACCGAGATCCTCTTGCCCAGGGAAGTTCCTCTGGAGCCTGGATCCCATAGGCCCTTCGTGGTCATGGTCATAGGAGTAAACGGGGTCGGCAAGACCACCACCATTGCCAAGCTGGGTTGGCTATGGAAAACACAAGGCCGAAAAGTCATGCTGGTGGCAGGGGATACCTTTAGGGCAGCAGCCATAGAACAGCTCCAGAGCTGGGCTGAGAGGATAGGTGTGGAAGTTACAAGACAGCAGCACGGCGCAGATCCCTCCGCCGTGGTCTTTGATGCATTGCAATCTGCCAAGGCCAGGTCAACAGATGTGGTCATCCTAGATACTGCGGGCAGGCTCCACACCAAGGTGAACCTGATGGAGGAACTAAAGAAGATCCAGCGGGTCACGGCCAGGGTGGTTCCTGGTGCCCCCCATGAGGTACTGCTTGTCTTGGATGCCACCACAGGTCAGAACGCCATTTCCCAAGCCCGCCTGTTTCATCAGGCAGTGGGAGTCACGGGCATTGTCATGACCAAGCTGGACGGCACAGCTAAGGGCGGGATCCTGGTGGCAGTGGCATCGGAGTTCGAGATTCCCATTCGATTCGTGGGTATTGGGGAAAAGATGGAGGATCTTCAGAGGTTCGATGCCCGGGGTTTTGTGGCAGCTCTTTTCGGTGAAGGAGAGGAGCTTTGAATGGATCTCCTGGATATGGGCCGTGAGTGTGTCTGGTGTGCTCACAAACAGTGCTGGGTGCACAGGCAGATATGTCGCCGAAAGGCTTTCACCTTGGGTGAAAAGAAATGCGTGATGTGCCTGCAGCTTAGCTTGTGGCCCAGAAAGGCAACCCTCTCCAAAAGCTGCAGCAAGGGGGAAGTTACCAAACCCATGCCGGCCAAAGAGGAATCGGTGATTACCAGGAGGCCTCGGCAGCTCCTTCTGCCCTGCATGCATGCAGACCAGGAGTCATAAGAAGTGACGGCCGTAGATTCCATGGTTCTGGAAGGGAACCTGGACAAGGTAGTTTACGAGGACCGGGATGGCACCTTTGTGGTGGCCCGGGTAAGCCTCGAGGGTGGTGAGGAGATCACTGCTGTGGGCTCATTTTCTGCCATACCGGGCACCAGGGTGACGCTGAGGGGCAGATGGACCAAGAGCCCTCGTTACGGCCTGCAGTTTCAGGTGGACAGTGCGGAGATTCATCCACCCAGCGATCTGGACGGGCTCATCCAGTATCTTTCCTCGGGAGTGGTGCCAGGGGTAGGGCCTGTGATGGCCAGAAGGCTTGTGGAGCATTTTGGAAAAGAGATCCTCAGAGTGCTGGACAGGGAATCCCAGAGGCTCTCTGAGGTGCCGGGCATAGGCCCTGCCCGTGTGGCCAGCATCTGTCAGGCCTGGGAAGCCCAAAGGGGTGTGCGGGAGGTGATGGTCTTTCTTCAGGGCCATGGGGTGAGCCCTGCCTTTGCTCACAAGATATATAAGATCCACGGTAGGGAAACCATTGCAAGGGTCTCAGAGAATCCCTACAGGCTGATCAGAGAAGTGGTGGGTATAGGGTTCAAGAAGGCCGATGCCATTGCCATGCGAATGGGGCTATCTCCTACCAGTATGGCTCGCTGCAGGGCTGGAATCATTCATGTTCTGCAGACAATGGGGGAGGAGGGACATGTCTTTTGCCCCAAAGGAGAACTTATGGCCTCAGCCCGCGAGTTACTGGAAGTCCCCATGGAGTGCCTGGAGGAGGCCCTGAAGCGTTCTGCCCTGGATGGTGATGTTATGGTGGAAGAAAGGGGGGAAGAGGAACCCAGGGTGTACCTGAGATGGCTTTACGAGGCGGAAGTGGAGACAGCCAAGGCTCTAGCCAGAATAAGAGGGAAAAAGGGGCTGGAAAGGGAAGGCGAGGAAGTCCAGTTGGGGCAAGCTGGTGGGCAAGGCCAGGTGGAATTGAATCGGGAACAGAGGGAGATAATCAGGCTGGGCTTGAAGGAGCCTTTGCTTGTGGTCACCGGTGGTCCGGGCACGGGTAAGACCACAGCCATGAGGGCATTGCTGGAAACAGCCCAAAGACAGGGCAAGAGGGTTGTTTTGGCAGCTCCCACTGGCAGGGCAGCCAAGAGGCTTTCTGAGGCTACAGGTCACGAGGCTAGAACCATCCACAGGCTCCTGGAATTCCAACCTGGCACCAGAAGATTCCTGCGTAACCGACAAAGACCCATCCAGGCAGATCTGATACTGGTGGATGAGGCCTCCATGATAGACCTACCCCTCATGTATCATCTTACCCAGGCAGTGCCTTCTTCAGCCTCCTTGATCCTTGTGGGAGACGTGGACCAGCTGCCCTCGGTGGGGCCCGGCAATGTGCTGCGCGACATAATCGCATCGGGCAGGGCGCGGGTGGTAGTCCTGCAAGAGGTCTTCAGGCAGTCGGCGCGCAGTCAGATAGTGCTCAATGCCCACAAGATAAACAAAGGAGAGATGCCCCAGTGGTCCTGGGAAGGAAAAGAGGAGCTCTCGGACTTTTACTTCATTTCTCAATCCGATCCCGTCCAGATCCAGAAGACCATAATGACCTTGTGCCTGGATAGAATTCCCATGCGATTCGGCCTGGATCCAAGGAAACAGATTCAAGTTCTAACCCCCATGCACAAAGGTCCCCTGGGCACAGAAGAACTCAATAGGCTCCTGCAAGAACGTCTCAATCCAGGGCGAAAGGGGATACCCAGGGGAGCACAGGTCCTAGCCGAAGGGGACAGGGTCATGCAAATTCGCAACAACTATGAAAAAGAAGTCTTCAATGGCGACATAGGCACGGTCACCAGAGTGGATAGAAGCGCAGGCAGACTATGGGTTCTGTTCGAGGACCTGGAAGTGCAGTACGGCCCTGGGGACATGGATGAGCTTGCATTGGCCTATGCCGTATCTGTACACAAATCCCAGGGAAGCGAATATCCGGCAGTGGTGCTACCTGTGGTGACTCAACACTACCTGATGCTCCAGAGGAATCTCATCTATACAGGCATAACCAGGGCTAGGCAGTTGGTGGTCCTGGTGGGTAGCATCAAGGCCCTGGCAATAGCCGTCAAGAATGACCAGATTCGTCACCGCCACACAGGCCTGAAGGAGCGCCTGCAGCAGGCCATTCAAGAACGGGAAACACTCACCGGGTAGTGAATTGGGGTGCTCTCTCTGGCCTGTCTTGATGCTTTTGGATCAATTCTTCATTGGTGGCCCAGCGCCAAAGCCATCCACCGTTTTTGGGCTGACTTCTGAGCAGGCCTTGCTCAGCCCATTTCTCCATGGCCTCCCTGACTTGGGCAAAGGAGTATGAAAGTTTCTGACTCAGACGAAGACAGACTTCCAAGAAGGCCTCGGTCCTCGGGATGGGCTCTTGGATATGGCCTGACTTCTCCAGTAGGTCCTGTCTCAGAAGATCCCACGCCAGAGGCCTCAGGGTGCGCTTCTGGACCTCCCTGATTTCCTCCATGGAGGCCTTTCCCAGGGCCACCTTCTGCTCCTGGATTTGGCAATACCTCTGTATTCCCTCATCATATTCGGCCAGAATGGCCTCCACATCCTCGGCTCTGATGTCTCCTGTCAATGTGACCACCCTGTTGGCATCATAGTGATCCCATCTCTCTGTGAGGATGGTTATGCCCATGGCCTGTGCCTTTTCCCAAATGCGGGTTCCTGGGAAGGGTGATAGGACGTGGAACCCATACTGGCAGCCCAGGGAGCGGGCGAACTCCGCAGTGGCCCTGAGGCTCTGCCTCGTCTCACCTGGGAGCCCCAGCACAAAAGAAGCAAAAATCCTGATGCCAGCCTCTTGTCCCATTTTTACTGCATCTCTCACCTGGCCCAGGGTTATGCCTTTGCCTATCTTGTCAAGGACCTCCTGGGAGCCGCTTTCAACACCATACAGAAGGTCCGTGCAGCCGGCTTCTGACATGACCTTTAGGATTTCCGGGTTCACGGTGTCCACCCTTGCAAAGGCGTGCCAGGTAATGGGAAGCTTTCTGGACAGGATCTCCCTGCAGACTTCCAGGGCATGGCTTTTCTTCAGGGTGAAGAGATCGTCGTCTATACCTATGGAGCCAAAGCCTCTGAGGGCCAACCACTCCATCTCGTCCACTACCTTCTCAGGGCTACGGAATCTTCCCTTGCGCCCCACCATCCTCTGACCAACGCAGAACACGCAACCATATGGGCAGCCCCGGCTGGAAAGCACCCCTACCTTGCCTTGCAGGACCCTGTATCTGGCCAGGGGAAGAAGATCCCAGGCAGGCTGCGGCAATTGATCCAGATCCTCCACCAGCGGCCTCGGGGGAGTGGAAACCACCTCTGATTTTTCCCTGAAGGTGATCCCTCGCACCATACGCAGATCTGAACCCTTTTCCAGGCTCTCCAGCAGTTCCAGGAGCGTGTTTTCGCCTTCGCCTCTTACCACCAGATCGGCTTGGGGACATTCCTGCAGACTTCGCTCAGGGACAAAACTCACATGGGGTCCGCCCAAGGCGATGATTGCATCTGGTCTTGCACCTCTTACCCATGAGGCTATGCGGCAGGCCATGGGGAAGGTCATGGTAACTGAGGTTATCCCCACCAGCTGTGGGCTGAAGCTGGCCAGGGCCTGCTTCACCTTGTCCTCCCTAGGCTCTGACACAAGCAAGTCCAGCACCTGAACCTGATGGCCTTGGCTTCTTAGGACTGCGGCCAAATAGACCGAGCCAGTGGCCAGGGCCGGATACTCCTCTATGGGATAGGGCGGCACTATGAATAAGACTCTCAAGATGGAAGACTCCTTTCACCTGGAAATTTCAGGGGGGATTGTGTACGGAAAAAGCATTGGGTTGTCAATATACCGGAACAAGTTTTGCCGAGCATAGAGTCAACACAGCGGGATTTTGGAGTATTATCAGATAAGCCAGCTCTGGGAAGGGATGGAGCGGCCCTGAAATCCAAGAGAGAGAGGCTTCAAGAGCATGTGGGAAGAGGCAA
The DNA here is from genome assembly GCA_037481695.1 of bacterium. NCBI lineage: Bacteria > bacterium. The sequence goes on from JBBFLE010000017.1 coordinate 18,590, forward strand.
AGGCCATGGTGGAGGAAAATTCAACTTACTTTGCCCTGGGAGTCCTGGCAATAGTGGGATTGGGTCTTCTTTGGCGATGGCTCAACAAGCCGGGAAAACAAGAGAGCGAGCATGAAAAGAGATTCCAGCGCTTGAAGGAACACTCCAAAGAGAAGTATAGGCATATGCGGCCCTTGAAATGAGCCTTAAGAGGTGTAGCCCAGGCCTACCTTCTTGTGGAATGGTGATTTGGGCCTTGAGCTTAGCCCTCTTGTTACCAGGGCCGGCCAGCATGTTTTCTGAGCCTGATCTGACCCTGGGGACACCTCGAGGTTGCCCAAAGAACAGAGGCTGTATAGAATCCACTTCAGGCATCCTTAGGGGGATGGGTCATTTTCACGAAAAGCAGGTGTGTTATATGTGTAAGAAAACAACCTTTGGAGTGAGCCATTCCCCTGAAAACATACAATGAAGCCCTCTGAGAGACTTGAGGCGGTTGTCACCAAGAGGCGTCCGGATCGGGTCCAAGTAGCCACTTTTGTCAGGGGCTACGCGGCTAGGCTTTGCGGGTTTAGCCTCAAGACTTTCTATACAGACATGGAGGTCTGCGTAAAGGCGCAGATCCTGGCTCAGGAGCTTCACGGCTACGATCAGTCGCCTAGCTTCGGTTGGGTAGACTGGGGAGGGTGGGAGTTTGGGGGTGGGGTGCGCTTTCCAGAGTCAGACGAAGAAGGGGCGCCTAGGACCCTCATGCATCCTGTGGAGAGGCCCTCTGACCTGGAGCGTCTTGATTCCTTTTCCTGCCAACATCTCCAGCCAAGCGAAACGGTTTTTCTAGGTCAGCGGTCTTATTCCTCGGGAGCCCCGGGAGGAAGGTGAGTTGCCGGGTAACCGGAATTCAAGAGATCGTGAAGCAAAAGGGGGCACCCTTTGCAAGGAGGCGGTAGCCCTCACATCAAATCCTTCTCAATGGTCCTGCGTTCGCATAATTGAACCGGAATTTCGGTCCTGCTCAGACTTGGGGGCCACATGCCCCGAGATGGGTGTAGATCGCAGGGTATTGAGCATTCCCTACTTTGTTTGCTTAGCTAATGGGAAAACTCCACTTCCAGCCCATGGGGGAACGGTTAGTGCTCCTGGCGAGAAGGGCAATGGCGCTCCCCAAGGCCGTGGAGAGGCCTGCAGCTGCTGTCAGGGCGAAGGCGACCACTGTCTGCTGGGTCCAGTCCATGGGGGTGCAGGCCCTGACCTCCTTGGGGCGTCCTTGGCCTGAGTGTACAAAGGAGAGAAAGGCCTTCCCAGGCCTTGCTCCCTTTCAAACCACCGGGCAACAGGTGATTAAAGGGAAAATACAACAGATGCGACATGGGGGCAATCACTGAGAGGTCAGCCAATTCCAGCCACCTACAGCCCCCTAGTTGACTTTCGGACTCGCGTGCCCATACGATGATAACCGAGTGTAGGGTGAGTAGTGTTGGTGCGGGTGAAGAAGGGCGAAGGGCGTTGTCAGTGGGGGTTCTTCCCATGTTATGAGAAAGCTCCATGGCAATCTCTCATTGGGGGCGGCATTACCTCCCTTCGGTTTGAGTCCTCGCCAAGGCCCTGAGGGAAACTACCCCATCTTGAAATGGCTTACACTCGATGCCTGGGATTTGCCATATCTCCCGGGCTGATTCGGCCGCAAGGCGTTTCTCAAGGACAATGGGCATTGCTCAAAGGAGGTGAGCACAATGATCTTGGAGATGAAGAGCAAAAAAGGGCTTGACGAAACCTGCCGCGATCTCGAGAAGGCCGTGACCGACCATGGCTTCAACGTCATGGCCGTGCACGATCTCAAGAAGAGCATGGAGAAGCACGGGCTTACCTTCGACAGAGAGTGCCGGATCTTAGAGATCTGCAACGCCCGCAAGGCCCGGGAGGTCCTGTATGGGGACATGCGGATATCCATGGCCCTGCCTTGCCGCATATCGGTCTTCGAGGCCGGGGGGGAGGTGACGTTGGCCAGCCTTAGTCCCACGGTCATGCTGGCGCAGTTTAACACCCCTGCGCTCCAAGGGGTGGCCCAGGAGGTCGAGGAGGCCATCTCCAAAATCATGAAGGTTGCAGCGGGTTAGAAGGCCCATGAGGTCCCAAGCTCCTCAGGGCCTTCCCAGAATTCACTGCTCTTTATGGTATGAGGGGAGAGGAGACTTGGTTGTTCACCTCGCTCACTTCCTGGATTGTCCCTAGGCTGTCGAGCACGGCTATGACGTACTTGCCCGAGGCAGTCTCGCCTTCAGGGAGGGTCGCCATGAACCTCTTGGTTTTCTGTGCCCCAGGCTTTATCTTTCCGACGCCCTTCTCCTTCAAGAATCGGTCTTGGCCATCCAATACCTCATCCGAGGACAGGTAGAATGCCACTTGAGTCCTGTGACCAGTGCTCATGGCACCTTGATTTTGTACAGTCAAGAGACCTTTGAGCCGGCACTTGATTGGGGATCTATCTACTCGGCAAACTTGCTCTAACCAGATCCAATTTCCCGAAAGGTCAGGCCCCGAAGAAAGCAGTTCGAAAGAGGCCGTACAAGCCTTATCGCTATTCATGGTCACTATGCCGTCGAGGCAGTCTGGGTCTCCTTCCCAACCGGCGAAGACCGAACCAGCGCTGGGGTTGGCGCTCAGGCGCACCTGGGTCCCCACCAGATAGACCTCGGCGCAGTCCCCTGGACATGCCACCCCCTCAGGGCTACTCGTCACCGTGCCCATCCCTTGCCCCGTCACCTGAACCCCAAGGGTGTGAGCTTGGGGCTCAGAGGATGTGCCGGTCCCCTGGATCTGCCCTGTCAGGTGGAGATCCGGATTGCTCACTCCGCCCGGTACCTCGAGGCTTGCCCTCTTGGCCCCTTGGGATTGGGGCACGAACCGCACATCCACCGGGCACTGGCTCATCCCGGCGATGAGGGAATTGGAGCACTGGGTATCTAGGACGAAGTCCTGGGGATTTTCTCCTGTAATTTCTATTTCTCCCAAGGCGAGAGCATCCACGCCCTGGTTGACGATCCAGAATCGCTTCGCAGACGCGGCCGTTCCAATTTCCACGGCCCCGCAGTCCACGGCCAGGGGCTCTAAGCGCGCGGATGTGTGTGCCCAGGTCCGGAACGTCCAACTGTAGGCTTGGGTCATTGCGTTGGCCGACATGTCCGCAACCCCAGGCTGGACAGTAACCGTGTAGGCTGTGTCGTACGCCAAGGGCTCCTGTGGGAACATGGAGACACACATGGTCGCATCGTCGTAGTAGAGGATGCAGGGTAGGAAGCTCTGGCCGCTAGACAGGGTAAAAGTAGCTGGCAGCACCGTCGTGGGATCGAGCCTCTCTTCGAAGCAGGCCTTGATGAGGGGAAGATACAAGATGGGGTCCTGGGAAAAGGGCTCTGTGGAAACCTGGACCCTGGCCCCGTCCTCAGGCACCACCCTTTCCACAGAAGGAGCTTGATTGTCCGACTGAGAAGGTTCAACTCTGATCCTTACCATTGCCGAAGGGCTGGTCCTAGCTGCGCTTGTGACCGTGAAGGTGAAGGAGTCTTCCCCGTCAAAGTCGGGGGCAGGGGTGTAGGTCACCTGGGGAGGTTGCCCTGAGAGTGTCCCGTTCATAGGGCCTGTGTCTATGGCGAATTCCAGACCTCCTTGTCCGCCTGCCCCCTCCAATGTGATGTCCACAGGCGTGTTTTCCGAGGTCTCCACCTGTTGTGGGAAGGCCACCACCTCGGCAACCACATTCACCACGGGATTGGTTGGGGTGATCTCGGGCACGCTCGGGAAATAGACCTGTGCCATATTCACCATGACCGTCCCGGCAGGTGTATCACCTTTTACCCTTGCCCGAAACCTCACTGCCCCTTGCCCTCCCGCAGGAAGGTCCCCTATACCCCAAATGATGGCCGGGACGCCTTTTATGAGGATTCCGGAGTCAAGCACTTCAACGGTGTCCAGGTCCAGCCACTGATCCAGTTCGTCCAACACGTAGACCCCGTATGCAGTGTCTTGCCCGGTATTTTCGTAAGTGATGAGATATTCGAGGAGCTGCCCCGGGACCACCTGGCCCTCGACGCCGAATTTGGCATTGGGGTCGTGGGCTGTTCGCACTTCACCTGAGAAACAGCCGCTTTGCGGTCTGTCGCAGTCCATGCAGCCGCACTGATTGTCGACACAGGTTGACACCTGTCCGAAACCGCAAGGGATGATAACCCTGCAATCAACATGCTCGGGAGGACCCCACTCGTATATTCCCAGGCCAGGGTTACAACGCCTCCTCTTCAGGACCGCGGTCCTTCCCATGAGCTCCTGTTCCCACCACGTAGGCTTGGAACAGGCAACTGCGTCCTCAGTGCAGACATGGGAGCTGGGATTATTCTGACAGTCATAGATACATTCCCCAAGCGCCATCCCTATATCTATAGCTGGTATGTTCTTTATGTTTTCCGGTAAGGCCTCTCCTAGTTTGGAAAAGAGTTGCTTTGCCGTGTCCTCACCGAGGCTGTAACATGCGTTCCAATCGTTGTTGTGTTTGCACTGATACCAGTTTTCCACATAATTGTTGGCTGTGATGAGTTGACCAACCACCGGGAATAGGTTGGTTATGACCATCTCTGGGAGTTTTTCGATCATGCAGTTGACCGTACAGTGGGCCTTGGAAGGGCTGGACATGACACTCCACCGGCCCCACGATCTGAATGTGGAGCTGGAGGAATATGAGAGGCCTCCTGCCTGGTCGAAGATCTCCAGGATCTCGGGGGATATGCGCTCTACAAAGGCCGCATTTTCAGATCCGTTTAGGTCCAAGACATTGATGAGAACAGGGGAGGGATCAGTGGGATGCACGAGGAAGAGAAATGTGAGAGTCTTTTCCGCATCGACCACCACCGATCTTGTCACTTGATAGAACCCATAGCCTTGTGCTTGGAGCCATTGGAGCAGGGCTGCTGCCTGATCATGGGACTGGAGAAATGAGTCGATCTCGCCAGGCCCCAGTGCCCTCGAGGATTGGGGGACCGTGGGTTCCCACTCCAGGTAATCTTGCACCTCGAAGGGATTCTCCGAGATATTGGTTCCTCCCCAGGCCGCCCAGAACTCGTAGGGAGTGTGGGGAGGAATGCCCCATCGATATCGAACTTGGGCAGGGAGCAACAGCCTCTCTCCAACAGGAATTTCACCCAGTTTCCAGACAACCTGATGTCTTCCGGGCCAATAGGCCCCCTCCTGCGAAGCCCAGACAAACTCAGCATGAGGCGGAAGGTCCATGACGACCACCGCGTCATGGACCGCATCCCCCTCCATGTTCCCAACCCGAAGGATGTAATCCGCCATGTTTCCTGTGCCCACTACGTGTGGCCCGTAGATCCTTATGAATGAGCTCATGGTGCCGTCGAAGATGACTCGGTTACCGTAGATGTTGCCGTCATCCACATAGAAGACCACAGCCCCGCCTGATTGATCCGGAGCAGCAACGAAAGGAGACGGTGCCCATGGATCCTCGCTCACCTTCACCCCATCTGGATCCCACATGGCATAGCCAGTGGGTGTGAGCCTCTGGGCCCGCAGGTAATCCATTCCTGAACCACCTATGCCATCATCATCTCTCCAGACAACGATGAAGTAGTTGTCAGAAGTTCTAAGGATTTGAGGCTCTGTCCCGCGGGCTGAGCTTATGAGGAGACCGTTTGTATCCCAGAGGATCTGTCCGTTGGTGTCTACCCTTTGGCCATATACCTGTTGTGGGGAGGTCCTCTCATCCTGCCAGACCACGATGACACCCCCTTCTCCATCGGAGACCATCTGAGGACGCCTCTGGTCTCCCGGGGCGTTGCACAGAGTGATACCGTATTGTCCCAGGAGCTCTGTCCCATCGTAAGAGATATGCTGCAGAAAGATGTCCGAGTTGCCGTTTCGCCTGTCGCTCCAGACGATCCAAAGGCCTCCCGATCCGTCGGCCAGCATGCTGTAATTCTCATCAACGGTCACACCAGGAGAGACCTGAAGCTCCCCGCCCCAGAAGTCCTGGAGCTCATCCACTCCACCCCCCGGGTATTGTATCTCTGGATCCAGGAGCTTTCTCAACATCAGGGGGCCGAATCCCGCGCCCCCAAGACGGGCCACAAAGAGCAAGTCTTTGCCTTCAGGGGATACCGAGCTCATCAGTCGCATGGTGTGGCCCCTTTGACCAAGGTCCTGGGATTGGGCGCGGAGGTTTCCCTGAAGATCGTAGCGATGGACAAAGATATTTGACCACAGCCCTAAGGAGAAGCCCGCAAAGGCGCCTCCTTCTGAATCCGGAGTCGCTCCCCAGCCTTGGGGCATGGTCCCGTCCTGCCCGGCTACGAGAACTCCTGTGTCGGTTCCCTGTAAAGGAAGCCCAGGGTTGCCCCAGCTGACCACTCCATCCGCATGGAGGCGGGTCGCCCAGACATTATCATTGTTGCCCCACGATGGATTCGAGTCTGTCCAAAGCAATATGGCGCTGCCACCTGTTGAAGGGGCCAAGAAAGGTCGAGCCTGGTGGTTGTTCACAAGACTCGCTGTTGCGGCCAGGGCTGCAATGCGACCCTGGTCCTGCCAGAGGATGTTTCCTCCTCTGTCGACCTTCTGAACGTAGATGTCGGTGTAAGAGGAGCCCCGCCTCTGGTCTGTCCAGGCCAGTATGTAGCCGTCCTCTACGGGGGCCATCCGCAGATCCCCCTGAGCGCCCGTCTGTGTGCAGATCTCCAGTCGGGACGCGGGCTCAGAGGGCCAGGCTCCCCATGCGACAGAAACACAAAGCAGGTAAACGACGGCCGCAACAGCGACACTGTAACGAAATAGAATTCCTCCCATCGCGACCTCCCGGACCAAAGAAGTTTGGAGATCTTCGAAGCTGGGCCTCCTTGCCTCCACAACATCTTTTCGGCACATCATCTCAAGACTTGATTACTACATTTTCCCATGGTTTCTCTAAGAGGAGCCGGAGGGCTCCCCGCTGGGGGCGGAGGAGACATTCGGGCTTCCGGGTCTCATGCTGGTCTAGAGGTCTTCCCATCCAGGGTTCATATGGAGGGAAGGTTCTATCTCCTCCGCGCCTTTGTGGATGTTTGTCGTTGGCCGGGTGAGGTCATAAGTGTGTAGCAAACCAGCAAGATCGAAAAATACTGGAGGTAAGAATTATAAAGGTTACCTATGATTCAAAGACAGATACTTGACGGTGATCCTCAAAGGCCACACGCCGGTAGAGGAAAGTGACGAAGACGAGCCTGGCGTGATTGTAGACTATGATGCGGCCTGAGACCTCGTGTGGCTGGAAGTGCTGGATGCATCCATGCGTGTTGCCGAAGTCGACAAAATCTAGTTTCAGGCAATGGGTGGGGAGAGATGACCCAAATGCTCAAACCCTGGTGTGCCGTTGCAACCCCCCATGCGGACATCCGCCAAGGATGCCTGGCCGAGGCTGTCTTTTCCATGAACGTGTGGACAGTCCTGCAGGGCAAGGCCCCCGGAAGTGTACCCCGAGCCTGAGAAGATCTTCCGTAAGACCTACCTGGCCACTTGAGTGTGCAGTGTGCTCAGGAGGGTCCAAGTAGAGGTTGAAGCAAAGGTTTGAAGCTTTAAAGACCAGGAAAAAGGCAAGAAGCTGGTCCTTCAGGCCGTGAAGGCCATGAGCAGCAGCTGTGGCAGGAGCACAAGCCTCAGTCATGCCCTCACGGGATACTTGGGCTACTACCAAGGCAAAACCAACTGCCACTAAGGGTCGCCTCAGCCTACCCAAATCAGCTCAAAGCTGTTTTAGGTAAATTCTGGGGAACCGGGCCCCATTTTTACCCAAATCAGCTCAAAGCAGATTTGGGTAAAATTTCTGGTTTTCCCATTGGGATTCTGAGGCCGTTTTTATGGGAAGCTCCATTTTGGATTCCACATGCCCCTTCCCACTGAAGCCAGGGTAGGAGAAGAGACGATGGTGAGACCTCCGGCTTTGCTCTGGGCATGGTCATTACCAGATTTCTAGGTACAGGCACGGTACAACTTAAAGTTGCCTGAAGAAGGCCTGATTTTATTGGAGACCAACGGAATTCGTGGTGGTGTCCATGGAATTGCTTTTCTTTTTTGTAGGATGAGCCATCAATCTTTTTCATTGGCACGAATCAGCTCCTGGCGCCTGATTAGCAGGTCCTTTATGGCTCCATCCAAGAGCTCCAGGGTGAGCTCCCGCACAGCCATCTGCTTGCGGTTCAGGCCTTCACCCTTTTCCCACCTCTTCTTGATGATCTCGAGGTTTCGGATCTGTTGGTCCAGCTCTTGCAATCTGGAAGCCGCTTTCTTTGTCACCACAGAAGCTCCCCCCAAGATGCATTCACAAGTTTCTTATAGGCCCTCGGATGAACCAGGGTCAAGTCATTTTCATTCTGTTCGGCTGCTTAACACCTTGGCTGGTGCATGGGGTGAGGGGAGCTGGTTTCACCTTGACTGAGCTGAAGCTGGGATTATAATCTACCCAATATATAAGGTCTTTGGCAGGGGAGGTCGTGCGGCATGTTCAAGGTGGGGGACTTGGCCGTTTACCCCGCCCATGGCGTGGGCGTGATCGAATCCATAGAGCAGAGGGAGATATCGGGCAATCAACAAAAGTTTTATGTGATAAGAATTCTGGACAATGGAATGACCATCATGATCCCCACACAGAATGTCGAGAGTGTGGGTCTCAGGAGCGTCATAGATCCGGAGGAGGTCCCCAAGGTCTATGAAATATTGCAGGAAAGAGACCTGCAGCCGGGCCTCCAGAGCTGGAACCGCAGATACCGTGAATATGCGGAGAAGATAAAGACTGGAAGTGTTTATGAGATCGCAGAGGTCCTGAGGGATCTGGTCCTGTTGAAATATGACAAGACTCTCTCCTTTGGAGAGAGGAAGATGCTGGATCTGGCCAGGAGCCTACTGGTAAAGGAGATCTCCATAGCAAGAAAAACAGAGGAGGTCGTGGTGGAACAGGAGATCCATCGCCTGTTCGAGATGTGAGAAACGGACTCCACATGTCCTCGCTCATTGCCCGCATTTTGTGGATTCTTTTGGGAGGCTGGTGCGGATATCTGCTGGCCCAATCGCTTGGTCCCCGATTTCAAACTCACATATTAGGAGCAATGTTGGGCAGCCTGCTGGCCGGCCTTGCGGTCTTTTTGGAAAGGTTACTGAAACGTTATCCCCTCTGGGCCCTGGTGGGCGGTGCCAGCGGTTTGACTCTGGGTCTGCTCCTGGGTAGGCTCATAGGCTCCAGTGTGGCCTCTACAGGAGCTTTGCAAGGGGCTGAGGCATCCCTGTGGAGCGTGGCCGCCATGGGTTTCCTGGGGTCGCTGGGATGGGCTCTCGGATTCCGCAAGGGCTTGGATTGGCCTCTGAGGGGGGATGCTCGCATTTTGAGGCCTGATATTTCAGACAACCGTCTGCTTCTTGTGGACACAAGCGTCATCATAGACGGCCGCATAGTGGATGTGTGCGCCAGCGGCTTTCTGGGGGGTGCTCTGGTCATTCCCCAGTTTGTGCTCAAGGAACTCCAAAAGATAGCGGATTCCTCAGATCCTCTTAAGAGGGCCAGGGGAAGAAGAGGTCTGGATGTTTTGAGAGCCCTGCAGGAACAGCAGAAGATTCATGTGCGTGTTGTGGACCGAGAGCCTTCCTCGGGAAACAGCGGGGATGTGGATAGCCTTCTGGTGGAGTTGGCCAAGGAGCTGGGTTGCTCCTTGCTGACCAATGACCTAAACATGCACAAGGTGGCAGAGCTGCAGGGGGTCAAAGTGCTCAACTTGAACCAATTGGCCCATGCCCTTAAGCCAGTGGTTCTGCCAGGGGAAGATCTGAGGGTGAGGGTCATCAAGGAGGGCCGGGAGGAAGGCCAGGGTATAGGTTACCTGGAAGACGGAACAATGGTGGTAGTGGACAATGGAAAGCGTTTCCTGGGTAGAAACGTGGATGCAGTGGTAACAAGCGTCATACAAACCTCTGCGGGCCGGATGATCTTTACCTCCCCCAGGGAGGATCAGGATGCGCATGTGCAAAATGGACGCGGGTAGCAACCCTCCCCCTCCTGCAGCTTGAACCTATGGAGACTCTTGCCGGGCGGGTGGCAGCTATCATACCGGCCGCAGGGGAAGGCCGGCGCATGGGAGCTCCGCTGGAGAAACAGTTCCTCCAGCTGGAAGGTATGCCCATCTTATTGCACACCCTCAAGGCCTTTGAATCCAGCTCCCATGTTCATGGCATAGTGGTGGTGGTCCCAAGTGCTCGCCTGGAGCTGGTCAGGGAAACAATCCTGAAGCAGTGCAAGATATCCAAGCTGAAGGCCCTTGTGGCAGGGGGCCCTCATAGGCAGGATTCGGTGCGATTGGGTCTGGAGGCTTTGGGACCTGAATGGGACATGGTTGTGGTGCACGATGGTGCTCGTCCCTTGGTGGAGCAGGACCTTATAGCCAGATGTGTGGAGGCGGCTGCTGTGCATGGAGCTGCTATTGCAGCAGTGCCGGCCACGGACACGGTCAAAGAAGTGGACTCAGATGGATTCGTTGTGAGGACCCTTCCCAGGAACAGGCTCTGGATGGTACAGACCCCACAGGTTTTTCGTTACACCTGGATCTTGAGGGCTCACCAGGAGGCCCAAAAAAACGGTTTTTTGGGAACTGACGATGCCTCCCTGGTGGAAAGGCTGGGACACAAGGTAAAGATCGTCCAGGGCTCCTACGAGAATATCAAGGTCACCACCAAGGCAGATCTAAAAGTGGCAGGCGATATCCTGGCTTCAAAGGGGGGCGCTAGGCCGTGAAGTACCGTGTAGGTCAGGGTTATGACGTCCATCCCTGGGCAGAGGGAAGACCCCTGGTACTGGGAGGAGTGGAGATTCCCCATGATCATGGTCTCAAGGGCCACTCGGATGCAGACGTGTTGTTGCATGCCGTTTGTGACGCCCTCTTGGGGGCCATGGCCATGGGCGACATAGGCACGCATTTTCCTGACAAAGATCCTGCTTATAAGGGAATATCCAGCCTGCTTCTGCTCGAGAAGGTGGCCAGAATGCTTAAAGACGCAGGCTGGAGGGTGAGCAACCTGGATGCCACCGTGGTGGCTGAACGCCCCAGGCTGGCCCCGTACATACCCCTCATGAGGGAGCGAATTGCAGAAGTTTTGGGCATAGAAGTGGACAGGGTTAGTGTCAAGGCCACAACCAGCGAGAGGCTGGGCTTCGTGGGGAGGCAAGAGGGGGCGGCTTCACAGGCAGTGGTTCTTCTGGAGCAAGACGGTGAGATCTGACAGGCACAAGAATCCAAAGAGGACAGTCATAATGGGAGCGGCCGGTAGGGACTTTCACAACTTCCTGGTCTGCTTCAAGGATGATCCCACAGTGGAGGTGGTGGCTTTCACGGCCACTCAGATACCAGGGATAGCGGGCAGGCTCTATCCTGCGGAGCTGGCAGGCCCTCTTTATCCCAAAGGAATTCCCATTCTTCCTGAGGAATCTCTGGAGCAGCTCATAAGAGATGAAGGGATCGAACAGGTGGTTTTTGCGTACAGCGATCTTTCTCACCTGGAGGTGATGCACAAGGCTTCAAAGGCGCTGGCCGCAGGGGCTGATTTCTGTCTGCTGGGTCCGCAAAGCACCATGTTGCGCTCCAGGGTTCCATGCATATCCGTCTGCGCAGTCCGGACGGGCTGCGGCAAAAGCGGTGTAATAGAAAGGATATGGGAGATCCTGAATCTGGCCGGGATACATGCAGTGGTGCTAAGACATCCCATGCCTTATTCAGAGCTTTCTCGAAAGAGAGTGGAACGTTTTCAGACCCTGGAGGATCTGGACAGGGGAACCCTCTCCCTGGAAGAGAGGGAAGAATACGAACATTTGGTGGCCAAGGGGATCGTGGTTTACGCAGGGGTGGACTACTCGGAGATTCTTGATGCCGCGGAGAAAGAAGCTCAGGTGATTCTCTGGGACGGAGGAAACAATGACTTTCCTTTCATATCTCCAGACTTGGAGATAACGGTTCTGGATCCCCACAGGCCAGGGCATGAAAGAACTTATCACCCAGGAGAGGTGAATCTGCTAAGGGCTCATGTGCTCATAGTGAACAAGGTGGATACAGCATCCCCTGAGGCAGTCCAAAGAGTCTTGGCCTCGGCAACACAGATGAATCCTAAAGCCAGGATCATCCAAACCGCTTCCAGAATAGAGGTGCATGATGGCCAAAAGATTCGAGGCAAGAACGTGCTGGTTGTGGAAGACGGCCCCACAGTGACCCATGGAGAGATGGGCTACGGGGCAGGGGTGTTGGCCGCTAGAGCTCATGGGGCCAAGAGCCTGGTAGACCCCAGGCCTCATGCCAAGGGATCACTCAAAGAGGTGTTCATGGCGTACCCGCACCTGGACAAGGTCCTGCCAGCCCAGGGTTACTTCCCTGAGCAGTTGAGGGATCTTGAGGCCACCATCGAGGCCACCCCTTGTGATCTGGTGACGGTGGCCACACCCATTGACCTAAGCCGTTTGATAAGGATTTCAAGGCCGGTGGCCCGTGTAACCTACAAGGTGGAGGAGGTGGGTCCTCCTGGCCTGGAGCCAGTAATAAGAGAGTTTCTTCGAGAAAAAGGGCTCTTGGAGTCTTAGGCTGGCCCTTGAAGAGGGCTTTATGAAACCAGATGCTTACTGGCAAAGGAATTCTGAGAGGAAAGGGTCTTTTCCATGGACAGAGACAAAGCAACACCCTGTATAAAGGTCGTGCCCCCTGGGCCCAATGCCAGAAAATGGGCTTCTTTCCATCAGCGTCACGCAAGCCATTCAACCTATTTCTATGACTTTGTATGGGACCGCTCCAAGCCGGCAATCGGCCCTTTCTGCACTGATGTGGACGGCAATGTGATAATGGATTTTGTGAGTCATGTGGCCAGCAGCCCCTTGGGATACAATCACCCTGAACTCCTGGAACTCACCAGAATGCTCTCATCCGTGGAGCCAGACAGGTATGCAGGCACCGACTTTGTGGGCGGATTCGGAGAGGACCCCGAGAAGAGCCCGGTTCCCACACCCTCCCACCTTCATTACAAGCTGATGGAGATCACCAAGCCCTTTGGTTTTGACACGGCTTTCCTGAGCAATTCAGGTGCCGAAGCCGTGGAGAATGCGGTGAAGATTTGCTACCAGCACAGAAAGAACTTCGGATACGGGTTTTGTTTCAGCGGAGCCTTCCACGGCAGAACCCTGGGGGCTCTTTCCTTGAACAGAAGCAAGAGGGCGCATCGCAATTGGTTTCCTGAGATTCCCAAGATATTGGAGCTGCCCTTTTGCCGCTGCGGCTCCGTGTGCGATTGCGGCTGGCTTCTGACCACCATCAGACGCAAAGGCCGAATGAGTAAGCTGGCCCAGGTTCTGGATCCTGAGATCGGCATAATCGCCCCGGAGGAGGTAGCCTTCATCATAGTGGAGCCCATACTTGGGGAAGGCGGTTATGATCTGCCCAGCAATGGGTTTCTTGAGGAAGTGGCCAGGGTGGCCAAGCTTTATCAGATCCCCCTCATCTGTGACGAGATCCAGACCGGGCTTGGCCGTACAGGGAGGTGGTGGGCCTGTGAGCACTTTGGAATAGTCCCCGACATAATCACCTCGGCCAAGGCTCTGAAGGTGGGAGCCACCTTGGGCCGTAGAGAGCTCTTCCCACAGGAACCATTGCGGATCTCCAGTACTTGGGGGGAGGGCAATGCCATCAGCTCGGCTGTGGGCTACCGGACCATAGAGATCATAGAAAGGGACGGACTGCTGGAAAACGCCAGGTTGATGGGAGAGTATTTTCTAGGGGGGCTGAGGGAACTTTCCTCACGCTATCCCTTCATGTTCCATCCAAGGGGTCTGGGCCTCATGCTGGCCTTCTCTGTGGAAAAAGAGGAATGGAGAAACCAGATCCTGCGAAGGGCCTTCCAAAAAGGGCTTCTTCTCATAGGGTGCGGGTTCGAATCAATACGGATTCTGCCGCCGATGGATGTTAGAAAAAGGGAGATAGATCTTGCCCTTGAGATATTGGAATCTGTCCTGGCAGAGGTGGTCCTGTGAGCCAAAACAAAGACAGAAGGCGTCATCCCAGGAAAGCCTGTAGGCTCAGGGTGCGGATGGCTGGAAGCAATGAATTGAGGGAACACTATATCAGCAATCTGGGGGAAGGAGGTGTCTTTGTGGAGACCCTTTATCCCCTGCGCATAGGTTCCCTGGTGGAGCTGGACCTGCTGGTGGGAAATGATCCAGTGCCATTGAAGATCCAGGGGGAGGTCGTGTGGGTGAGGCCCCGGGAAAGAGGTACAGAGTCGGGAATGGGCGTACGCTTCTTAAAGCTACAAGCTAATACCCTAGAGCGTCTAAAGCTTCTGCTGGCCAGCCAGACAAAGGGGTAAGGTGGCTGAAAAACAAGGCCTCATCTGCAATGACACATATCCCAGTTCTCTTTGACACTTGGGGTCAGGACGCTTGGACTCTCATGGGGGAGAGCCCCCAAGAATCAAGCTTTTGTGAGAGCCAACCATTTCAGCTCGGGCTGGGAGCCTGGCCCTTGACTCGGCCAATCCTGGGGAAAAGTTCTGGCTAGGTATTTTCACCCGAAAGATGGCAGGGAAAGCCTGTAGCCTCAAACAGGTCTCTTATGGCATCCTCTTTTTGGGATGCCTCCCAAAGCCTTGCGGCCATCTGGTAAAAATCCACCGGGGACCTGGCGGTGAATCTCACGGTGACTCCCATGGATTCAAAAAACTCACTGTGTTGAATGGAGACCTGGGGTGGGAGCCCTAGAGCTTTCCTGGCCTGGTCAAAGGCCTCCACCATGGAGCTAAGATGAGGCATGCGGATTTTCCGAAGATGTTGGCGTAGCACAGAGGTGCGCTGGGGACGGTCCTGGCCTCTTTCATCCATGGCTTGCAGGAGCCTGGGGTCAGAAAGGATCTGAGAGGGTCTTAGCCCGTCTCTCAATTGTATTTCCCAAAGGAGCTCCAAGACTTCCCGTAGCAGGTTTTCACCCAGATGGAGGCTTGGCAGGAGCTCCACCAATGCCTCCTGATCACATGGTTCCAGGCGGCTGAATCTGAGGGCATTGGCCAGGGAGCAACCATGGCGTAGCAGGGCCCTTCGCAGATCATCTCGGATGGAAGCAGCTCTGAGGTGCTCTTCCAGAATCTTGGGGCTGGATGGTAGCCCCATGGCGGGCAGGACCTCTGTCAATATCCAAGTCCTGGATACCTCCCACTGTTGCAGGAGCCTCTCCAGGACCCAAGTCCGCTCTGCCCAAGTGAAACCCCTTGTGAGGTTGTTCTCGTGCAGGCAAGCCAACAGGATTGTCAAAGGCTCCCTGTTTTCCAGAAGTTCTGCAGGCAGGCTTTTCAGGCCCAAAACCAGTGCTGCCTCGGCCCTCAGGAAGCCGCTTACTATGCGAAGTCCATCCGGAGAGGTTTGCACCCTAAGGGGTACCAGCAGCCCTACCTTTCCCATAGACTCAGCCAAGGCCTTGGAGTTGCGCTCCAGGCTGGAGCGAAATGTGAGATCCTCAATCAAGAGCTCTCGGGTGGGCACATCCAAGAAGGATCGCTTCAATTCTTGCCCCCTGCAAAAAGGTTTCTAAGTGGCTAGATGAAATATGGCATTTGTTTTTCCAAAAGAGAACTCAGAAAAAAAGAGGCCATCTTTCGAGATCTGTTTCAAAGGGTTTGGATGCCAGCCTCTCGTAAAAATCAGCCTCGTCCCCTCTACCCCTCTTGCGGGCGCCATGAGCATAGATGGCACACTTCTTCTTAAGCTCCAGCAAAGCGCATTTTCTGTTTTCCTCCCCCAAGGTGGGGTCTTGGAGGAGCTTTACCAGGACTCTTATGCGGAAACGATCCATGCCCCAATAGCTCCTGGAGAGCTGGTCCTGGTGGCCTCCCCGTTTGAGGATGAGTTTTTCTTGCAGAAACAGCACATGATACCTGGAGGTCAACCTGAGCCAGAGGTCATAATCCTCGCAGACCGGGAGCTGCTCATCGAATCCCCCCAGTTCCTCCAGGATCTCTTTGCGAATCAAGGCCGAGGAAGGGCTGATGATGCACCTGGGAAGGCAATTCTGGAAGATCCAACCAGAGTACTTAGCGTGGTGTTTGCAAGGATTGACCCTCTTGCCGTGGCGGATCCATATCTCGTCTGTGTAACAAAGCGGTATTTCGGGGCACTGTGCCAAGGCCTTCATTTGCCGCTCCAGCTTGTTGGGGAGCCAAAGGTCGTCTGAATCCAAAAAGGCTATCCATTCACCTTCAGCACAACGCCATCCCTTGTTTCGTGCACTGCTTACACCACGGTTGGGTCCTTTCAAGTAGCGTATTTTGTTGCCGAAAGAACTGAGGATCTCTGGCGTCAGGTCTGTGGAGCCGTCATCCACAACCAGTATCTCCGCGGGCTCAAGGCTCTGGCCCAGAGCTGACTCCACAGCTTCCCCGAGCATATGAGCCCTGTTGTATGTGGGTATGACCACAGAGATTCTGTTCATGTAAGACGGCCTTTCAACTTTGAGAATTCCAATGATAGCCGGCCAAACCTTGGTATTCTATTCTCAATGGAGTCATTTCTCTTTGCAACTTGACAGCCCCCTAGACCCGGTTATCCTGTATGAAAATGACTCAGGTCAGCTTCACCCGCATGGGAGAGGCTGCAATTCCAAGACAGGGAGGATCCCATGACCTTCGAGAGCTTAAAAGATGTGATCCAATTTGCCATTCGCAAAGAGCACGATGCCAGGGAGCTGTATCTCATGTTCAAGAACATGGTCAAGGATCCAGGAGCCAAGACCCTTTTGCAGGAACTGGCAGACCAGGAGCTGGGGCACAGAAACCTGCTCCAGAAAGCCCTTGATGAAGGAGGAATCGAGAACCTGGTGGGCAGGCAATCGGTGCAGGATCTGGGCATAAGCGACGCCTTTGTGGCAGATCCCATAGGCCCCCAGAGCTCTCCTCAGGACATAATGATTTTTGCCATGAAAAACGAGCAGGCCTCTTACTATCTTTACAGGGTCATGGGAGACAACTACGGTGGGACCCCTCTGGCTTCCCTTTTCTCGAGGCTGGCCCAGGAAGAGTTGCATCACAAACAGACCTTGGAGCGCCAGTACGAGGAGCACTTCATGCAGTGGATGTAAGAGGGTGGGCTTTGATCCAGGGCTAAGTTTCAGGTAATTGCAAGCACAATGGGGCCCAGAAGGATTGCGTGTGGGAGCTTCTGGGCCCTTTTCTCAATTGCTGGCCCAAGACTACTTAAGCTCCTTTAGAACAGAGCCCTTGGTCAGCCCCAAGAGGCTACCTTCTTGGATGGCAGCAAGAATCTTTTTGTGACCCGAGAGGTCCCCCAAGAGGATTGCTCCTACGATCCTGTCTCCATCGTACACTATCTTCCTGTACACATTCCTGGCTGGATCAGACATGACCTCTGATTCCAGCAGGCCTTCTGGGTCGATTTCCCCTGCTGCCAAAAGATCTATGCCCAGTACCTTTAGCTGGTTGCTGATGAGGGTTCCGGTATAAGAGGCCTGTCCGCCGGCCATATTTGTGCCAGCCACATGACCTTGCTGCTCTGCTGCCGGCCAGATTCCATAATAAACTCCTCGATGCTGCACACAGTCACCCGCTGCGTATATGCATGGGATGGAAGTCTCCATCCTGTCATTGACCAGAATCGCTTTGTCCGTTGAGATACCGGCATTCTTGGCCAGCTCTAGCCTAGGTCTGACTCCTGCGGAAATCAGGAACATGTCTGCTTCCAGGCATTGCCCATCTGCCAGCAAAAGGGCAGAGGCTTTTCCACCCTCTCCCAGGATCTCCTTGGGCTGAACTCCCAGGTAGAATCTGAAGCCCATGTCTTCCATGCTCATCTTAAGTATTTCAGAGGCCTTGGGATCAGTTTGCCTGGGCAGAAGCCTTTGAAAAACCTCCACCACAGCAACCTGCACGCCCCTTAACCTGAGGGCGTTTCCCAGTTCCAAACCCAAGACTCCTCCTCCTATGAGCAAGGCCTTCTTGGCCATGGAAGCCTGGGTACGAATACTTATGGCGTCGGCCATGGTGCGCAGACAGAAGACTCCCATGAGCTGGGCACCCGGTATAGGGGGAACAAAGCTATAGCCTCCGGTGGCCAGCAGAACCTTGTCAGCCGGATAATCCCCCTTGTGGGAGATTACCCTAAGAGGACTCAGGCTAATCTGCTGGACTGCTTCTCCTGGGTGAAAATGGATCCTCTTCTCTTCCAGCCAGGCTGATCCCTTGAGAATCAAACGCTCGGGCTCTACCTTGGCGGACACCACTTCGGGAAGCCTCATGCGGCTGTAAAATGGATAGGTTTCCTCCGTAAAAAGCAATATTTCCCCATCCCCATCCATCTCTCGAATGGCCTGGCAGGCTGTGGCTCCGGCCACTCCGGCTCCTACTATTACATATCTTTTGCTCATTTGCTTCTCCTGTGCACGGATAAGCGCTTTACCCAATTGCAGATCTAACCAGTAGCTCCTTCCAAGAACCCTCCTGCTTCAAAGGCTCAGGCTCTGGCCCTCGAGGGACTCACCATCATGTTTTCTCCCCAGAGGACTTCTCTTGGGTCATGGTTGCATCATTCATTTTTCAGAAATGTGCCATGACCCAAGTTGACCAGAAGAGATCCTCCATCCATCCCATTTCCCCAAATATGCTCAAAAAAGCTTTTTTCTTCTTTGGTGCGAGATTCAGTGGAGTCACAAAACGAGTTCCTTGGGCTTGAGGGCCAGGCCCCCAAGCCTCATGGATGAGCCCTTTGCTCTTAAGCTTTTTGAAATTGGTCCTTTGCGGCACCGCAGACGGGACATACCCAATCTGTTGGAAGGTTTTCGAAGGGTGTGCCAGGGGCGACTCCGTTCTCAGGATCCCCTACCGCCGGGTCATACACATAGCCACAAACCTGACACTCATACTTGTCCATAGATGACCTCCTTAATCATTGATCTTGATACTTGTCTCAAGATCTGGTTTTGGCTTTTCCCGTAAGCTGCCACTTGAGCCGTACCAGCTCCACCAGATGTTGCCTTTCCCAATCCAGAAGCTTGTCCACTACTTTTGTGTCTTCCTTCCTAACTATGCTTCTCAAGCCCTCCATGAATAGCAGGGTGTCTTTCTCGAAGCGGATACCCAATTCCACTGCCGCCAGATCTTCGGTCACCTCCTGAGCTGCCTTGTCCCCTGAACCATCCTTTCCAAATACGTGAGAATCGGCCAGCTCGGCCATGTACATGGAAAATTCCTCTCTTTCCCAGGTCTCGGGTGGGTCTGCCAAGCTTTCTGCTATTTCCCTCAGCTGGGCCAGGTGTTGCTGTTCCTGACGGGCCAGACTTTGGAACACCTCAAGGGCAGGTGTGCCCTTGGCCCTTTGCCCCATGAGTTCATAGAAACGTTGACCATTTTTTTCAACCTGAACAGCCGCCTCCAAGATCTCTTTGGCGAAAAAAGCTCCCATGGGTTCCTCCTCACCTCTTGGGTTTACTCCGACTCCTTGTGTGCACCAGGGCCTAAATACCAGCTCCGCTGCGGCAAAGAAGCGCCAGCTCCTGTTGATTGCTTTTCAAACATTCATGAGAGGATGCATCCAGCTCCTGAAACAAGCTCCAGCCCATGCCAAACCTATAAAAAGCCAGCCGATTTCATCAGGTCTTCTCTGGATCCTTGTGCCTTGTAAGAGATACCTGGGCTTTGCATGGAGGAAGCCTTCAAGGGCTTGCTCCCTCTGTTTCCAGGAGACTCAAGGGGAATCCCTCTCCACGTAATAGCGAAGCACATCGGTCTCTGTCAGCAAGCCTACCATACGGCCGTCTTGGATAACTGGCAGACAACCTATCTTGTGTTGGAGCATGAGCCTGCCAGCCTCTCTTATTTCCGCCTCTGGAGCTATGGTGACCAGCTCTGTTTTCATGACCTCCCGGATCACCACTGTCTTCATATAGCTTTTCTTTACGTGGGGATCGTAATCTATGGCCGAAGCCAGTGAAGCCTTGTATAGATCCCGCTCGCTTATGATTCCTCTCAGTACTTCTCCCTCCATTACCGGCAGGTGGCGGATGCGACCCAAATGCATTATGTCCTCAGCCAGACTCAGTTCGTCGTCCACCCTCAGGGTGGCCACTTCTTTGGCCATTATGTCCTTTACTTTCATGGAAACCTTCCTTGCTTGATATCAGCTTCCCTTTAGCTCTTCCATGAGCCTTCGGAACTCATCAGAGATCTGGTATCGGCCAAGGGCGTCCTGGTAATGCATCCAGGCCTTCCAGACCTCCATCCATTCCCTGTTGTACCAATAAAATTGCGGATCTCCACGTCCATGGAGCCTCTCCAAGAACTCCATGTACTCTTCTTTGCAGCTCTGGCAGAAACGATAGGGAAAGCTGGGGTCTGAATCATCGGCGCTGACCAATTCCATTTGGCTGCCGCATTTCATGCACTTCATGTTGCAGCGGGAGCATTGGAACATGTGAAGGACCGCCTCTATCTTTCTGGATCGTTCCAAGGCGGCTTTACGGTGCTGATCCTTTTTTTTCTTGGCTTCCAGGTCAATGACCTCGGCCATCACGCTCCCTCCCTTTGATTACTGTGCGTTGAGACAGCCTAAAAGCACTGTATCCAAAACCAGCATCAAGGTCAACGCAAACTCATCTTTGCCCCTTTTTCTTGAACCTGGTGCTGTGTTGTGGCATATTCTGGAATCGCCCTGGGAGAAAAAGCCCATATTAGGAGGCATCATGAAGCAATTCCATGGAGTGGCTCCCCCTGTGGCCACCCCCTTCAGAGGGGAAGAGCTGGCAGAGGACTGGTTGGCTGAAAACCTGGTGCGCTATAGCGCTACAGGCCTTTCAGGTGTGGTGGTTTTGGGCTCCAATGGTGAGGCGGTGCACTTGAGTAAGGAGGAAAAGCTAAGGGTCATAGAGATAGCTCGGGAGAATCTGGCCCAACACATGTGGCTGATGGTGGGGGCAGGGGAGGCCACCACCCATGCTACTGTGAAGATGGCCAAGGATGCGGGATCCATTGGAGCCGATGCTGTGCTGGTGGCCCCACCTTTTTACTACAAGGAGTCTATGAAGACCCAGGTCTTGCAGGAGCACTACAAGACAGTGGCTGATGAGTCCCCCATCCCGGTGTTTCTGTACAATGTGCCTCAGTTCACAGGATTGAACATGGAACCCTCTTTGGTGGCTGCCCTGGCCGAGCATCCCAATATCAAGGGAATAAAGGATTCCTCAGGCAACATATCTCAGTTGACAGAGATCTTGAGGTGCAGCCCAGAGGGCTTCAGCGTATTTGTAGGCTCTGCATTGGTTTTTTTGCCTGCCCTTAGCATTGGGGCCCACGGGGGCATACTGGCTGCAGCCAATGTTCTTCCAGGGCCTTTCGTGGAGCTTCGAGAGAAGTTTCTCAAGGGGCAACTGGAGCAGGCCCGCAAACTTCAATGGTCTCTGATGGCCATCTCCAGGGCTGTCACTGGTGGCTACGGCATAGGGGGCCTGAAAGCGGCCATGGACATAGTGGGTTACCGAGGTGGAGATCCACGCCTTCCCCTAAAGAGGCCTGGGATGGATGGCATCACACATCTCAGGGAACTGTTGAGACCATGGCTGGAGGCTCAAGAGAAAAAACTGTAGGCTTTTCGAATCTGGATGACTAAGAGTCCAGCCCTCTGAAGCATTGCATGAGTGTGCCCGCCACTGGCGGATCTGCCCAGAGGGGCGTACTACCGCATTGCCAGAAATGCTAAGCCATCTCAAGGCTCCAGCCAGGCCCTGCACCAGCATGGATGCCTCTGGCATCAAAGGGCTCCTGGTGGCATATGCCAAAGCTTCCAGGCATGTGGGCAATCATTCTCAAGACCTTATTATTGCAGGGGTAAGGTCCTCTTTTCTTGGCAACATTTGGAGCCTATTGTGGGGCTTTGCCACAGTCCCCTTGTGCAAGAAACCTCCTGGAGGATTCATGTGTGGCTTAAAAACTCTTGCCAGCAAGTTGCCCACAGGCGGCCCAGATGTCGCTACCATGACTCCAGCGGATGGGACAGGTCAGGCCATGCTCAGAGAGGATTTTCTGGAAGGCCAGGATCCTTTCATCAGAGGGGCGCTTGAAGGCAGATCCAGGGTACGAATTGTGGGGAATCAAGTTCACCTTGCATCTGATACCCTTTAGCAGTTTGACCAGCCTTCCGGCATCTTCCAGGGAGTCGTTCACCCTGTCCAGTAACACATACTCGAAGGTGATCCTGTTTCTGGGAGGCAGGGGCAGATCTCTACAGGTTTCAAGCAGATGTGCCAGAGAGTATTTCCTGTTGATGGGCATCAACATGTTTCTTTGAGCCTCGGTGGTGGCATTGAGGGAGATGGCAAGCCCTATGCCCAGGCCCTCTGCAACCAGTTTCTTCAGCTCCGGAATCAATCCGCAGGTAGAGAGGGTTACACGCCTCTTGGACAGATCCAGTGCCTTGGGCTCCAGCATGATCTTGATTGCCTTGAGGACTGCCTCGTAGTTGGCCAAAGGCTCACCCATTCCCATGAGAACCACATTACGGATGCGGCCCTGTTCCATAAGTCTTCTACCTGTTACAACCTGATCCACTATCTCCCATGTCCTGAGGTGGCGTCTTAGGCGGAGGCTGGATGTCCTGCAAAAAACACATCCCATGTTGCAGCCCACTTGCGTGGAGACACACTGGGTAAAATGGTCCTCCTCGGGGATTATGACCGTCTCAATGCTGAGGCCGTCTTGAAGCTCCAAGAGCAATTTTTGAGTACCATCCGAGGCCAGGGTTCTTTCCAACACCCTCAGACTGCCTATCTCGCAGCTTTTTGCCAAGGCAGCCCTGTCAGCCTTTGAGATGTCGCTCATTTCCTGGAAATCCGTGGCATTGCGCACATAAATCCACTTGAGGATCTGCTCTGCCCTGAAAGACTTAAATCCCCAACCCACAAGCAGATCCTTTAATTCCCCAGGGAGAAGCTCCTTCAAGATGACAGGTTCCTTTGGGTCTAGATGATCCATGCTGAGGGCCCTTCCTTGGGCCATTTTGGCCAAGATCAAGAGTTGGCTTGCGTCATCCACGCAATCCTTAACAAGGGGCTATTCTTAACTCAATGAAACTCTTTGGAAACCACGAAACTTTTTCTCCAATTTCTGTGGAGAAAGCTGTCAGATCATCATGGGATTTTAGCCTCCAAAGCCCCTTTAGTTCTCATTTAGTGCAGGCTGGTAGGGATTTCAACAGGGCAGTTGTGAGGGAGACTATCTTGGACAGCGGCTGACCCCGGCCTTGGCCGGGGCCGGTTGCATATCAATCTAGAACAGCCAGCACCTGGTCGCCTTCCACGGCCTGGCCAGCCTCCACCTTTATCTCCTTTACCGTGCCCCCTGATGTGGCCACTATGGGCATTTCCATTTTCATGGCCTCCAGGGTGAAAAGCTCATCATCCTCCTGGACCGAATCCCCTACCTTGACCTTTACCTCGATGATCTTGCCCGCCATGGGTGCAGTAATCTCAGTGCTCAAACCCGTTTCCTCCTTCCTCACTTCGAGATATTATCCATTGGTCTGTCTTACCCTTGCAGCGGCTTTGTCTTTAGCCCTTTATTATCCTGGGCAGCATCATGTGGTGATGAGGGCAGAACGACTTGGGATTCTGGTACGCACAACCTGTAAAAGCCACCATGTACCTGCGGATATCCGCAAAGGACACCACCTCGTCCACAAATCCCATCTTGGCGCAATAAGCAGGGCGTGATTTTTCATAATAATGCCTGGCCAGCTCGTTCATCTTCTCAATTATAGGCTCCAGGGGCCTGCCTGCGTCTTTCTCCTTGACCAGCCGCCTGGAATAACTGGCCACAGCAGCAGTTTCGCCATGCATCACGTAGATTTCTGTGGTAGGGGTGCCCAGGGTGAAGGCATTGTGATTGTTGGCATTGGGACCTCCCATTATATAGTGCGCGGCAGCTGTACCCTTTCTCAAGACCACAAGCATCATGGGCACATCGGTCTGCTCTATGGAATATATGAGGGACTGTCCTAATCCCAGCAGCTCGGCTTTCTCGGCAAGGTCTCCCACATCTATTCCGCTTGTGTCTTGAAACCATATGATGGGGATCCTGTCCCTTCCACACAGGGTCACAAACTCATTCATTTTTATCAAACCCTGGCGGTAGAGCTTTCCTCCTATGCCGGGATAAGGTGCGTACTCCGGGTATCCTTTGGGCAGGAATCCCTGGCGATTTCCTATGAGTCCCACCAGGTAGCCATCCACCTTGGCCAGCCCGGTATATACCTCGGGGCCGTAATCGGGTCTGAACTCCATGTGTTCGCTGTTGTCCGTGAGCCTTGCCAGCACCTCTTCCAGGCTGTAAGCAGCCTTCTGATTGAAAGGGACTATGTGCTGAATCTCTTCAGGGGAAAACCTGGGCTCAGCCGGCTCGGCAACCCTGAAAAAACGAGGATTATAAGCGGGCATATCCCTCATGTGCTCCTTTAGGGCATCCAGGACTCCCTCTTCGGTGTCGTACACTTCCCTAAAAAAACCTGTGGCGCCATGATGGATTTCTACCCTGCCTGGGGGCACCTCTTTGTACTTGCGGGTGGCCTCTATGATTTGCTCGGCCCCCTCCAGGTCAAAGAAGCCCTTGGGGCTCATGCCGCTTACTATGCCGCCTCCTCCAACGGCTATATTGGCGTTTTTGTGTGCAATGAGGTAAGTGGGGCTGATGCCCTGATAGCCGCCTCCAGCCGGGTTGGTGCCCCAGATTCCTGCCAGCACAGGGATGCCCATCTTTTCTAGCTCGGCATGGCGGAAAAAAGGAGTGCCGTTTCCCCTTCTGTTGGCATAAACCTTTTCTTGTTCTGGAAGCTTGACTCCGCTACAGTTGACCAACCACACAAGGGGTACATGAAGACGCTTGGCCAGATCCGTGACCCTTAGGATGTTCTCAGCCTGCCCGGCTATCCAGGCCCCTGCCCAGACCTTGTTGTCAAAGCCTATTACCACAGCCCACTTGCCGCTGATCTTGCCAAGTCCGTCCACCACTCCGGTGGTGCCGGATTCTTCGTCCATGGGATCAAAGAGAGTGTGCAGGGGGCACCAGGTGCCTGGATCAAGAAGATAATCCAGACGCTGGTAAACCGTCCATTCGCCTCGTGCATTGAGCTTTTCCGCTGGCAGTCCCGCCTCTTTGACCCTTTGAATCCTCTGGGCAAGATCCTTCTCCACCTCTTTTATCTGCCTGACGCTTTCCTCGCTCTTTCTGATCTGAGCCTCGCTAAGAGGTTTGCCAAACTCAGACATCTTTTCAAAATAAGGCCGCATCCAACCCTCCTCCTTGAGACCATCTGACCCAATTTGCACTGAGATCGTGCCAGGGGTCCAATTTATCGATATTAAAAGCTAAGGGCTCTCATGTCCATTACTAAGGCGACTCCTTAGTGGTTACTGCTAGAAACCTGTTGGCACAACTATGAGGCCCATATTACCGGGTGGATCAAGCCCCCGCAGAAATGGGCTTGGAAGAAACCCAAGACCCGGCTATTTGTTGGCCTTTCTTATGCCCAGCCGGTCCAAAGCTATGATCATCTTCTGTACATTGGCGGTTCCCTCCACTATCTGGTAAAGCACAGCATCCCTGTAAAAGCGGGCCACCGGATATTCTGTGGAGTAACCGTATGCTCCAAGAATCTTCATGGCCGAGTGGGCTGCCCTTACCACCACTTCCCCTGCAAAGTACTTGGCATAAGAGGTCTCCAGAGTGTTGCCTAGCTGCCCCTGATCCTTTTGCCATGCGGCTTTGTAAGTAAGGAGTCTGGCGGCCTCCACCTCCACTGCCATGTTGGCTATCATCTCCTGATTCATCTGGAACTGTCCCACAGGCTGGCCGAACTGTTCCCTCTCACCACAATACTTGATAGCAGCCTCCAGGCAAGCCTGTGCAAGCCCCACCCCTCCTGCTGCACAGGAAAGACGAGTTTGATTCAAGGAGGAGAATACTATTTTTACCCCATCTCCCAGATTCCCCAAGAGGTTCTCCTTAGGCACCCTCACATCCTCCAGGATGATCTCCCCTGTGGGAGAAGAGCGAGTTCCCATCTTGTCCAGGGGCCGGGTGGTAACCCCCTTGGAGTTCTTGAGCTCCACCACCAGGGCCGAGAGGCCCTTGCTTCCTGCATCCCTATCATGATAGGCGTAAAGTATGCAGACATCAGCCACATGGGCATTGGTTATCCAGGTCTTGGAGCCGTTGACCAGGAAATGATCGCCTTTGTCAATGGCCGTGGTCTTCATGGCCAGCACATCAGAGCCGGCATTGGGTTCTGTTATGCCGAAACAGCCCAGCCATTCTCCGGATATGAGCTTTTCTATATACTTCTTCTTGAGCAATTCGCTGCCATATCTGTAAATGGTGTAGGCTGTTCCACAGCTTTGCATGTTGAAGGTAACCCTAAGGGAGCTGCTGGCGCGGGCAATTTCCTCTGTAATTATGCTCATGGCCAGAAACCCTGAATTGGTGCCTCCGTATTCCTCAGGTATTATGCAGCCGTAAAAACCCAGTTCTCCCATCTTGAGAACCAGATCCCTGGGGAAGAAATGCTCTTCGTCCCATTTGTCTGCAAAAGGGGCTATCTCGGTCTCCGCAAACTTACGGGCCATTTCCTGAATCGCTCGGTGCTCCTCGCTGAGTTGAAAATCCATAACTAGGGCCTCCTGCTGTTTCTCCTCTCTCTCTAGAAGAGGGCTGAGCGAAGCATATCGCTTGCTTATACCCGCTTGAGGGCTCCCATGTCAATACGTGGCTGGCTACTCACTGTGCCCTCCTGGGTGAGGGATCAGAGCAGCCTCGAGGTATTGGTTCTGGAGAATTTGAGCAAAGAACTCTTGGCTTGACTTATGTCAATGAAGCCTTGAGTTCCTGGAGCACAATGGGGCTTACAATCAAAAGAATCACTCTTCAAAAGGAGGCTCAGATGGGCCATCCCGTGCAGGTATGCCTCTTTGGATCTCTCAGAGAGCTCTTTCAGGACAGAGCCGAATCAATCCATCTGCACTGCTCAGAGCCTTTGCCCTTGCAAGAAGTCTTGCAAAGGCTTGGCCTGGAGAGTTCCTACATTCAACTGGCCATGGCCAACCACAAGGCCTTGGGTTTAGGGGAAATGGTCAAGCCCGGGGATCGGCTGGCTCTTTTTCCCAAGGAGTACGCGATCTTTGTGGATTGGAAGGACTTCAGGACATGACCGGGCTGAATCACTTGCCAAAGGAGTAGCTCTGCAAAGAGTAAGAACCATGAGGTGCAAGAGGCCTTGAGAACAGGCTACAAAAAATTCAAGGAGGTGGGCCATGTCCTTGGGCAAACTCAAGTGGGCGGCTATTCTTAGTTTCTTGGTGGGCATGGTGGTTCTTTTGGCCGGAGGGTTCGCGGCCAGAGAGGAGCTTCCACCCTATCCCGGAAAGGTGGTGGGGCCGGATGGAAATATGCTGTTCCAAAAGAAAGACATCCTGGAAGGACAAGATGTGTATCAACGCTATGGTTTGATGGACCATGGCAGCGTCTGGGGGCACGGGTCACAAAGAGGTCCCGAGTTCTCTGCCCTCAGCCTCAAGCTGATAGGCGATGCAGCCAGGGATCTGATCTCCGGCAATGAGTATGGCAAGCCTTATGAGAAACTGGAACCCTCCCAGAGGGAACTGGTGGATGTGAAGGTGACCCAGGATATCAAGCTCAACAGGTACGACGCGGCCAAGGACACCTTGACCCTGACAGAGGCGCAACTCCAAGGCCTCAGGCTCTTGGAAAGGTATTGGGAAAAAACCTTCAAAGAAGGTGAGAAGGGCTACGGCATCTTGCCAGGCACCATACCCACAGAAAAAGAAAGGCTCCAGATCTCCAGGTTCTTTTTCTGGACCGCCTGGGTGGCATCCACCTTGAGACCGGACAAACAGTACACCTATACCAACAACTGGCCCCCTGACAGAAGCGTGGGCAATGTGGCCACAACCCAGACCTACTTCTGGTCCATAGGAGGAGTCTTCTCCCTGTTTGTGGTCTTAGGGCTTTTCATCTTTCTTGTTCACCATTATGGACTTTGGTACGGACCCACCAAAGGAGTCGCCCTTTCGGAGAGACTCATGGAAATGCCCCTGGCTCCAAGCCAGGTGAAGGCTGCCAAGTTTTTTCTCGTGGTGGTTCTCTTGCTCTTGCTGCAAACTTGTATGGGCGGACTCTTGGCTCATTACACTGTGCACCCTGGCAGCTTTTGGTTACAGTGGGTCGCCACACTCATTCCATATAGCTGGGCCAAGAGCTGGCATTTGCAACTGGCAGTTTTTTGGATAGCCACAACCTGGGTGGCTTCGGCCATCTACCTGGCTCCCATCATAGGTGGCAAGGAGCCAAAGGCTCAAGGAGCCTTGGTACAGCTCTTGTTCGTGGCTGTATTGATAGTTGCTCTGGGGAGCCTGCTGGGACAGGTGGCCGGCATCAAAGGCATGCTGGGAGACCTGTGGTTCTGGTTGGGCCATCAGGGATGGGAGTACTTGGAGTTGGGCAGGCTCTGGCAGATTCTACTGCTGGTGGGACTTGTCTTCTGGTTGCTGGTGGTGTACCGAGCCGTGGCACATCACCTGAGTCTGGGCCACAAAGATGAGTTTACATCCCTCATCTGGTTTTACCTGTTCAGTGCGGTCCTGGTGGTGGGATTCTTCTCCTTCGGGCTCTTCTATGGAAAGGGTTCTCATCTCACTCTGGCTGATTACTGGAGATGGTTTGTTGTGCATATCTGGGTGGAGAGCATATTCGAATTCTTCGGTGTGGCTGCCATTTCCCTCTTACTGGTGGCCATGGGTCTGGCCTCTGCCAGGGCTGCCCTTACTGTGGCCTACTTCACCGCGGCCTTGGTTTTCATAACAGGCATTATCGGCACCGCTCATCACTACTTCTGGTACGGCGGTCCCTCCCTTTGGTTGGGCTGGGGCGCAATCTTCTCTTCCATGGAGCCTGTTCCCCTGTTCGGACTGGTGGTCAGATCCATGATGGAATACAAGAGCATAAGGCGGCAGGGTAAGGAATTTCCCTACAGATGGCCTTTGTACTTCCTGGTGGCTTCCTCTTTCTGGAACTTCGTGGGGGCAGGGTTGTTTGGCTTCCTGATCAACCTGCCCATAGTCAACTACTACGAGCACGGCACGTATCTTACCATGAACCACGGTCACACGGCCCTTTTCGGCACCTACGGCATGCTCTCCATAGCCTTGTTGCTCTTTTCCTGGAGGGGGCTTGTGGAAAAGGCCCACTGGAATGACGGATTGCTGAAACTGTCCTTCTTCGGCCTCAATGGAGGGCTTGCGCTCATGGCCTTGGGAACACTGCTTCCAGTGGGTGCCATACAGGCTTGGACAAGTTTCAAGGAAGGCCTTTGGATGGCCAGGGACGCCTCCTTCTTCCAAAAGGGAGCTGTGTCTCTTTTGGGAAACCTAAGAATCATCCCTGACCTGGTGATCATAATCTTGGGAGTTTTCCCCCTGGCCTGGTTTCTGTTCAAGACCTATCCGAGACTCAAACCAGTAGGCATAAGAGAGGGGGAGTCGGTCTGGGAAAAACTGGGAATTCAACTGTGATTTCATTAAAAAGGCCGGCCTGCCCTAGCCGGCCTTTCCCTCTGAGATTGCATCAAGAATCCCTTTTGGCTGCAGCATTGAGAAATCAGATCAGGTAAGATCCCCGGTATGGGGGCATTCCATTGGCTCCATTTTAAAAAAGCATATTGACAATGAAGAGTTGTCTGATAAGATAACAGCCGATTTTCTAGTCCAGTCATGGGCATTGTCCACCACTTCTAGAGGACAGATGACCAACTCAGCTTCCGAGAAGAGGCGCTTTCCGCGGTTGGACTCCGTTCACTTAGTGTCTTACACCCAGCTGGATGAAGACCAAAACACAGTGGACATGGGTATTTGCAAGAGCCTGGATCTAAGCCTTGGAGGGGTGACCATCCAAACCCACCGGCCCTTTCCAGTAAATGCCCTCTTGGAGATGGTCATCGCCATAGAAGAGAGGCTTGTGAAACTGAAGGGAAGGGTGATCCATATTCGAAAGGCTGGTAAAGGAAGGCACGAAATGGGAGTCTGTTTCACGGAGGTGGACGAGAAGGATCGCGCCGGGATACAGAATTTTTTTCAAAAAATCTCCTGTGCTTGATCGGGTGATGCTTCCACGGTGTAAAAGTTGTTTGAATCCCGGCCATTGACTGATCTCCAGAGGGGAAGGTGGATCTAAGAGGGTTTATTGTTACCGTGGATGGGCCAAGCGGGGCAGGCAAGAGCACCTTGGCTCGCATGCTGGCAAAAGAGCTGGGATTCAAGTATGTGGATACCGGAGCCTTGTACAGAGCCGTGGGCTGGTGGGTCAAAAAAAAAGGCCTGGATCCGGATTCTGAGGAGGACTTGAGAAAAGCATGTGAAGGGATCCAGCTTTGGGTTGATTGGGACCCCAGCGGATGCATGCGGGTCTTGTGCAACGGACAAGACATTACAGATGAGCTAAGGGGTGAGGCCATGGGTATGGTGGCCTCCAAGGTTTCGGCAAAAGGGGTGGTTCGGGAGTATCTCTGGCGGCTCCAGCGTGAGCTGGGAGACAATGGTTCCATGGTCTTCGAGGGGCGAGACATGGGCACGCAGGTTTTCCCCCATGCCCCGGTCCGCTTTTTCCTGACAGCCAGCTTGAAGGAGAGAGCCCGAAGGCGCTGGCTGGAGACGAGTGCCAGGTCAGATACGCTTAGCCTGGAGAAGGTCCTGGAGGAAATGCAAAAAAGGGATGAGCAGGACAGCAGCCGTGAGTTGGCGCCCCTTAGGATTCCACCAGGAGCGGTGATTCTGGATACCACTTCTCTTACCCCAGAAGAGGTATTGGAGAGGATGCTAAGAGAGGTCAGAGTCCACCTGAGGGGTTTGGAAGCATGATCCAGGGATTATTTCCTCATCATTTCCTTGCATTTCGAGCAAGAGATGTTAAGATAACCGCGCTTTTTGGCAAAGCAGCCTTGTGAGGCGGCTGTAATATGGAGATATCAGGGGGAACGGTATATGCAAGAGGAAGGGATAGTGACCTCGGGAAAAGCATCGGGCTCAGCAATGGAGAACCTGGAGGTTCAGCCCGAGGTGCCGGGGGCGGAACGTAAGGAGGAATTTGAGAATCTGTTTGAGGAATCCCTAAACCAGCTCCAGGAAGGAGACCTGGTACAGGGTCGCGTTGTGCAGGTTGGCAAGGAACATGTGATGGTGGATGTGGGTTACAAGTGCGAAGGACAGATCCCCATTCAGGAGTTCCAAGGTGAGGACGGTAAGGTCACGGTCCGAGAGGGTGACACCATCGAGGTGCTGCTGGAGTCCCGGGACGACGAGGAAGGGGTTATAGTTCTATCCAAGGCCAAAGCCGACAAGATCAAGGTCTGGGAGGAGGTGCGCCGGGCTTATGAGGCAGGAGGATCGGTGGAGGGCCGGATAGTTGGGAGGGTCAGGGGAGGCCTTTCTGTTGACATAGGAGTCTTGGCCTTTCTGCCGGGTTCCCAGGTGGACATCAGGCCTGTGAGGAACCTGGAGCGTTTCATAGGACAGACTTGCCGGTTCAGGGTGCTCAAGTACAACAGACGAAGAAGCAACATAGTGCTCTCCAGGCGTGCTCTTTTGGAAGAAGAAAGAGCTCAGACAAGGGAAAAGACCCTATCTACCCTCGAGGAAGGTATGCTGGTCCGAGGGGTGGTGAAGAACATAACTGAATATGGGGCCTTCGTTGATTTGGGGGGCGTGGACGGACTCTTACACATAACAGACATGTCCTGGGGAAGGGTCAAGCATCCTTCTGAGGTGGTGCAGGTTGGTCAGGAATTGGAGGTAAAGGTTCTGCAATTTGACAAGGAAAAGGAAAGGGTGTCCCTTGGCTTGAAGCAGACCATGGAGGATCCCTGGAGCCGCGTGGAGGAGCGCTATGGCGTAGGCAGCAGGCATCAGGGCAGGGTGGTCAGCATTGCCGATTACGGGGCCTTCGTGGAGTTGGAAAAAGGCGTTGAGGGGCTTGTGCATGTGTCCGAGATGAGCTGGACCAAGAGGCTTCGCCATCCCTCCAAGGTTGTAAGTGTGGGTGATGAGGTGGATGTGGTGGTGCTGGGGGTGGATCCAGGCCGAAGAAGGATATCTCTTGGGATGAAGCAGCTCAAGCCCAATCCTTGGGTTACAGTGGCAGAGAAGTACCCGGTGGGAACAATTCTCCAGGGCAGAATAAGAAACATCACAGAGTTTGGAATCTTCATAGGCCTGGATGAAGGAATAGATGGAATGGTTCATGTCTCTGATATCTCCTGGACCAAGAGGATCAAGCATCCAGGCGAGATCTTCAAGAAGGGCCAGGAGGTGCAGGCCATAGTGCTTCACATAGATCAGGAAAACGAGAGATTCTCCCTGGGCATCAAGCAGTTGGAGCCTGATCCGTGGGATTCCATCCCCCTGAAATACCCTGTGGGAAGCAAGGTCAGGGGGAAAGTAACCAGCGTGACCGATTTCGGGGTTTTCCTGGAAATCGAGGAGGGTATCGAAGGGCTCATACACATATCAGAGCTCAAGAAAGAAAAGGTAAAGAGCGCCTCCGAGGTCTGTAAAGAAGGAGACGAGCTGGAGGCTCTTGTGATTCACTTGGATCCCAGGGAAAGAAAGATAGGTTTGAGTCTCAAGGCTCTTCAAAGAAGGGAAGAAGAGGCGGATGTGAGAGGATACCTGAGCGCTCAGCGCGGGTACACGCCCACCATAGGGGCCCTATTGAGGGACGAGATGTTGAAGAAGGCCAGAGAGTCGCAACAGAACGACTCCCTCGAGGACAAGGCCTCCCCCGAGGAGTAGCTAAGCTGGGCTGCTTGCTTGCGGATGATTCCCATGACCCCTCGGGCCAAGAAACCCGCGGGGTCTGCTATTTGGAGCACTGTAATGAGGAAGAGAACTCCCTGGTTGCTGAAGCTTCTGCTGTTGGCAGGAGTAAGCTGTGTGCTGGTCATAGTGGTAGGCCTAGTGCTTAGCTGGTTTCAGGGCTCCGGTGGCTTGAGCCTTAGGGACAGAATTGCGGTGGTTAGGCTCGAAGGAGTCATAAGCGATGTACGGGGGGTGCTGGAATCCTTGGACAAGCAGGGCAAAGATCCCAGGGTGAAGGCCCTGGTTATCAGAGTGGATAGCCCTGGGGGTGCTGTTGCGCCCACCCAGGAGGTTTTCCAAGCCCTGAAATCTTGGAGTCAGAGCAAGAAGGTAGTGGCCTCCCTCGGATCCATTGCCACATCCGGAGGTTATTATGTGGCCTGTGCAGCGCATCGCGTGGTGGCAAATCCAGGTACCATAACGGGTTCCATAGGTGTGGTGGTCCAAATGGCAAGCCTGGAAAACCTCCTGGAAAAGCTGGGGATCAAGAGCCAGGTCATAAAGAGTGGACAGCACAAGGACATGGGTTCCATGTTCAGATCCCTGAGCGAGGAAGAAAAAGGCCTGTTGCAGAAGGTGGTGGACGATGTTCATGAGCAGTTCGTGACAGACGTTGCCAGTTCCCGAGGCCTTGGCATGGAAAAGGTAAGAAGCATGGCGGATGGGCGCATCTTCTCAGGCAGACAGGCCAAGGACCTGGGCCTGGTGGATGAGTTGGGAGGCCTGAGGGAGGCAATCCAGGTGGCTGCCCGATTGGCAGAGATAAAGGGGGAACCTGTTGTGGTGGAAGAACCAAAGGAACGATTCTCCATATGGAAACTGATTCTTGGAGAGTCCAGGTTCAACGCCCTGTGGCAGTCCTTTATTAGTCCTCATCCTATAACATTTCTTTTCCATCCCTGAATGGGTTTGCATCCTTCTTTCCACGAGGGTCCTTGGGGGCCGCAACAAAGAATTTGACTGGCTGGGCTGGTTTGCTTCAAGCCTCTGGGGCCAACCCCCAGATCCTGCCCAGACTCAGGGCTTTGCCCCTGGGGTCTTGGGGAGCAATGGGGGTAAAAAATACCTTAGTCTTTGGGCACAGTGTCATTCATGAAAATCAATGAAAACAAAATGA
This sequence comes from bacterium, assembly GCA_037481695.1. NCBI lineage: Bacteria > bacterium. The sequence continues at coordinate 52,691 of JBBFLE010000017.1, forward strand.
TGCAGTACTCAACCATGATCCAGGTCAAATCTTGAGCCTTGAGATCATGGCATCAGGAGGAAGAGCTGGCCTTCTTGAAAACAACCTCGCTATTTGGTAACTTTTCAACAATATCTTGTGGCGGGAACATGACCTCACCTACGCTTCGTGTGGGCTCCATAGATATAGGCAGCAACAGCGTAAGGTTGCTCGTGGCACAGCTGGGGGGTTCCAACGGCCTCAAAAGGCTTTTGGGCCAAAGAGCCATGCCCAGGCTAGGCACAGGTGTCAGGTCCACTGGCATGTTGAGGGAACAGGCCATAGAGCACACTGTGCTCATCGTCAAAGAGTTCCTGGAGCTGGCTCGTGCCATGGGAGTAAAAAAAATTCTGGCTGCAGGCACCAGTGCTGTCAGGGAGGCATGCAACAGGGATCTGCTGCTGCAAAGGCTTGAGCAGGCCACAGGCATACGAGTTCGTGTGCTCAGCGGAGAGGAAGAAGCGCTCTGGGCAGTGGAGGGCATCCGATGGGTCTGGAGCAGCCCTCCCGAGAGGTGGCTGGCAGTGGATATCGGGGGAGGAAGCAGTGAGTTGGCACTGGTAGAGGGCCATGGGGTCGTGGGTGTGCTGAGCGTGCCCTTGGGAATGGTGAAATTGACAGAAGAATATCTGAAGGAGGATCTCCCTTCCCAAAAGGCCTTGAAGAACTGCAGAGATGAAGTCCGAAGTGTACTTAAAGAGGCATTTTTACATCTGGGTTTGGATGGGATCAAAGGGCTTGCGGTGGCAGGCACTGCCGGAACCATAACCACCCTGGCGGCCCTGGAAAAAGCAATGAAGAATTATGACGGTGATGTCATTCACGGCACAAAACTTGAGAAAACCGCTGTTGAGAAATGGCTTTCCAGGCTCTCGGCCATGGAATCGAGGCACAGGAGGTTGCTGCCTGGCATGGAGCCTGGCAGAGAGGATGTCATAGTGGCGGGAGCAGTAATTGTGGATGAGTTCCTGGAACTTGCCCGCGCAGAGGCCATGATGGTGAGCGATCACGGTTTGCTTGAGGGCATGGCCAGGATGGCTCCCGAGTGGGGCCAGGCTTTGGTTTGAATGGGCCTAGCAAAGAGGCTCTGGAGAAATCTAGATAAAAAAGGAGAAAAGATGTGAGTACTTCTCTGCAGGAAAACCTCAGGCATGGCTTGACCTTTGACGATGTGCTTCTGGTGCCTGCCGAATCCCAGGTGCTTCCCAAGGATGTGGATGTGAGCACCTGGCTTACTCCCAGCATTCCTCTAAAAATACCCTTGGTCAGCGCAGCCATGGACACTGTTACGGAATCTCAGACTGCCATTGCCATGGCAAGGGAGGGCGGCATAGGCATCATCCACAGAAACATGGGCATAGAACAACAGGCCCGGGAGGTGGACAAGGTCAAGAAGTCCGAAAGTGGAATGATCATCGATCCCATCACCGTACGGCCTGACCAGAAAATCAGGGACGCTCTTGATTTGATGCGCAGGTACGGAATATCGGGTGTTCCGGTGACCGTGGAAGGCGTGCTGGTGGGTATACTGACCAACCGTGACCTCAGATTCGAGACAGACCTTGAGAAACCTGTTTCAGAGGTCATGACCAAGGATAAGCTGGTTACTGTTCCGCCAGGAATAAGCCTGGAGGAATCAAAGATACTGCTTCACAGACACAGAATAGAGAAACTCCTGGTAGTGGATGAGGGTTACCGCCTAAAAGGCCTCATAACCATAAAGGACATAGAAAAGACCATCAAGTACCCCAATGCATGCAAGGACCATCTGGGCAGGCTTAGGGTGGGGGCGGCTGTGGGGACTTCGGCCGAGACAATGCAGAGGGTGGATGCACTGCTGAAGGCGGGTGCTGATGTGATAGTGGTGGACACCTCCCATGGCCATTCCAGGAGGGTCATGGATACTGTCAGAGAGATAAAGGCAAGCTTTCCAGGAGCCCAGGTGATTGCCGGAAATGTTGCCACTGCCGAGGGCACCGAGGCCTTGATAAAAGCAGGGGCCGATGCCGTGAAGGTAGGGGTAGGGCCAGGTTCCATCTGCACCACACGCATTGTTGCGGGTGTGGGGGTGCCCCAAATCACGGCCATTGCCCAGGCTTACGGGGTGGCCCGCAAACATGACATACCCATCATAGCAGATGGGGGCATCAAATTCTCAGGAGACATAACCAAGGCCATGGCAGCAGGGGCTCACAGCGTAATGGTGGGAAGCCTCTTGGCGGGAACAGAGGAGTCTCCGGGCGAGACGGTTCTTTTCCAGGGCAGAACTTACAAGGTATATCGAGGTATGGGCTCCATAGAAGCCATGAAACAGGGAAGCCGTGACCGATACGCCCAGGATGACATGGAAGAGGAGGCAGGCAAGCTTGTTCCCGAGGGGATTGTGGGAAGGGTGCCCTACAGGGGGCCTCTTTCCTCTACGGTTTATCAACTGGTGGGGGGATTACGCTCGGGAATGGGCTATCTTGGCTGCAGGGATCTCAAGGAGCTGAGGGAAAAGGCCCGTTTCATAAGGATCACGGCTGCTGGTCTGAGGGAAAGTCATGTACATGACGTGATCATCACCCAGGAGGCCCCAAACTATTGGCTGGAGAACAAGTGATCCTTTTTCTGCCCTGGAGGAGCCCCGTTGAAAGCGGACATACATTCCCAAAGAGTACTGATCCTGGATTTTGGTTCCCAGTACACCCAGCTGATAGCCCGAAGGATAAGGGAGTGCAAGGTTTATTGCGAGATTCATCCATACAGTGTGCCGCTGGAGTGGATCAGAGAGTTTTCCCCCAAAGGAATAGTTCTATCCGGGGGGCCGGCCAGCGTGTATGATCCTGGAGCCCCTGTGGTTTCGCAGCAGATCTTCCGGCTGGGAATCCCGGTGCTTGGCATTTGCTACGGTATGCAGCTCATGGCCCATCTCATGGGCGGAAAAGTGCAGAAAGCCCATTCCAGGGAATATGGCAGGGCAGAACTGGAAATTCTGGAGACCGACCCCCTCTTTCATGGGCTGGGAAACCGCCAGACCGTCTGGATGAGCCATGGTGACCGCATCGAGGCTGTACCGCCTGGTTTCCGTGTCATAGGTACTTCGAGCAATTCTCCTGTGGCTGCCTTTTCGGATCAGGCGGGCCAGATCTATGGAGTCCAATTCCATCCCGAGGTGGTACATACCCCCAAGGGAAAGACCATGATACGCAATTTCCTGAGGCTGATCTGCAGGTGCAGCTCTACATGGACCATGCGTTCCTTTGTGGAGGCCACCACCATGAATCTCCGCCAGCAGGTGGGGGATCAGAAGGTGATCTGCGCTCTTAGCGGCGGGGTGGACTCTGCAGTGACGGCTGCACTGCTTTACAAAGCCGTGGGAACCCAACTTCATTGCATCTTCGTGGACAATGGACTGCTCAGACAGGGGGAAGCTCAAGAAGTCAGGAGCACCTTTGGGGAGCGCTTCGGTAAGAACTTCCATCACGTGGAAGCAGGGGAACTGTTCCTGAGACGCCTTGAGGGTGTTGTGGATCCAGAGGCCAAACGAAAGGCCATAGGTGAGGAGTTCATCAGGCTCTTTGAGAAGGAGGCCAGAAAATTAGGCAAGGTGCGTTTCTTGGCCCAAGGCACCTTGTATCCGGATGTGATAGAGAGCGTATCCTTTAAGGGGCCCTCTGCCACCATCAAGAGCCACCATAATGTGGGGGGGCTCCCTCAGGTCATGGACCTAGAGCTTATCGAGCCCCTCAGAGAGCTCTTCAAGGATGAGGTCCGGGTTCTAGGCAGGGAGCTGGGATTGCCAAGCAACATAGTAGAAAGACAACCCTTCCCGGGTCCGGGTCTGGCCATCAGGATCGTGGGAGAGGTAACCCGGAGCCGACTGGACACACTCAGAAAGGCCGATGCCATAGTGCTGGAGGAAATAAGGCGGGCGGGGCTTTACAGCAAGCTGTGGCAGTCATTTGCAGTGTACATTCCCGTTCGTTCTGTGGGAGTGATGGGGGATGAACGCACGTATGAGGAGGTAGTGGCTGTAAGGGCTGTCACCAGCCAGGACGGAATGACCGCGGATTGGGCTGATATTCCGGCCCAGGTGTTAAGAAACATATCAAACCGGATCATAAACGAGGTCAAAGGGATTAACAGGGTCGTGTACGATATTTCCTCCAAGCCTCCCAGTACCATCGAATGGGAGTGAAAGACCCCTGTTGAGGCTTCTTGCCTCAGCAGCTGCAACAAGATGATCCTTATCAAAGGGTAGAACAAAGCATGAAGGGATCTTCATTCGTGCATTTGCACGTACACAGCGAATACAGTCTTTTGGACGGTGCCATACGCTTTTCCCAGGCCTTGGAAGCTGCCAGGGCTTACAAGATGCCGGCTTTGGCCATAACAGACCATGGGAACCTCTTTGGAGCCGTGTCTTTCTATCAGGAGGCCACCAAGGCCGGTGTAAAACCAGTCATAGGCTGTGAGCTCTACATGGCCTCTGGCAGCAGATGGGATCGTACATCTGCCAAGGGCATGGAGGGGAATCACCACCTGCTGGTGCTGGCGCGCAACTCCCTGGGCTACAGGAATCTTCTGAAGCTTGTGAGCAAGGGCTATCTGGAGGGCTTTTACTACAAGCCCAGAATCGATAGGGAGCTTCTGGCCATGCACTCGGAAGGCCTGGTGGGCATGAGCGCATGCCTGCACGGTGAGATTCCCCACTGGATTCTCCAAGGGCAATGGGAGCGGGCGGTCCAGACAGCACAATGGTACAGGGATACCTTCAAGGGCAACTTCTTCTTGGAACTGATGCACAACGGGATACCTGAACAAGACAAAGTAAACGAGGGACTGTTGAGACTGGCCAAGGAGCTGGGGCTGGGAGTAGTTGCCACCAATGACTGCCACTATCTAAAGAGAGAGGAGGCCAGGTCCCATGACGTTTTGCTGTGCATTCAGACGGGCAAGACACTGGAGAGTTCTTCCAGGCTGAAGTTCCAAACAGATCAGTTTTACTTCAAGAGCCCGGAAGAAATGGCCTGTTCTTTTTCCCATGTTCCAGAGGCCCTTTCCAATACCCTTAAGATAGCCCAGGAGTGTGAGCTGGAGCTGGAGCTGGGCAAGTATTTTTTCCCCAGTTTTCCGCTTCCTGAGGGTGAGACCCTGGAGAGTCGTCTCGAGGCCCTGGCCAGGCAGGGCTTCCAGGAGAGAATGGCTCAAATACAGGCCCATTCCCCCCAATGGTTCCAGCAGAGGGTATCCCAGTATACTAGCAGGCTTGAGCATGAGCTCAGAGTCATCCAAGAGATGGGTTTTGCAGGGTATTTCTTGATTGTTGCGGATTTCATCCAATATGCCAGGGATGAGGGCATACCTGTGGGACCTGGCCGGGGCTCGGCTGCAGGAAGCCTGGTGGCTTACTGTCTCAGGATTACTGACATAGATCCCATTCGATACAACCTCCTGTTTGAGCGCTTTTTGAACCCTGAAAGAAAAAGCATGCCTGACATAGACATAGATTTCTGCAAGCTGGGCAGAGATCGGGTCATCAGGTACGTGGCACAACGCTACGGCCAGGAAAACGTGGCTCAGATAACGACCTTCGGCCGCATGGAGGCAAGGGCAGTTGTGCGGGATGTAGGGCGGGTCTTGGGAATGCCTTATGAGGAGGTGGACAGGCTGGCAAAACTTATCCCCAAGGGGCCTGGGATGGACCTGGGCAAGGCCATGCTCAAGGAGCCGAAACTAAAGGAACTGGCCCAAAGCAACCCTCAGGTAAAAGACCTCCTGGAGGTGGCTCTTTCCCTGGAAGGCCTGGTGCGGCATGCCTCAACTCACGCAGCAGGAGTCGTGATATCAGACCGTCCCATAGTGGAGCACCTGCCCCTGTATAGAAGCCAAGAAGGGGAACTGGTAACCCAATACGACATGAAGGCCGTGGAGGCCATAGGGCTGGTGAAGTTTGATTTCCTGGGTCTTCGAACCCTCACCATGATGGATGATGCCTTAAAGCTCATAGCCAAGAGCGGCACCAAAGTGGATCTTAGAAGCATTCCCCTGGATGATCCTGCCACCTATCATCTGCTCTCCAGTGGGGACACAGACGGGGTGTTCCAGCTCGAGAGTTCTGGGATGAGGGAGCTTCTGGTGCGCATGAAGCCTACTGTTTTCGAGGACCTCATAGCCTTGGTGGCTCTTTATAGACCAGGCCCTCTGGGCAGCGGAATGGTGGAGGAGTTCATAGAGAGAAAGCAGGGAAAGGTTGCCATCCGTTACGAACTGCCCCAGCTGGAACCCATCTTAAAGGATACTTATGGAATCATTGTTTATCAGGAACAGGTCATGCAGATAGCGGTGGAACTGGCCGGCTACACCATGGGACAGGCCGATGTGTTACGAAAGGCCATGGGTAAGAAGATAGCCAGGGTAATGGAAGAGCAAAGGCAGGTATTCCTAAATGGGGCTCGCAAAAACGGAGTCCCTGAGGATGTGGCCTCCAGGATCTTTGACCTCATGGCCAAGTTCGGTGAATATGGATTCAACAAGTCCCACAGCGCGGCCTATGCCATGGTGGCTTACCAGACAGCTTATCTGAAGACCCATTTCCCGGTGGAGTTTATGGCCGCCCTTCTCACAAGCGAGAAGGATAGGACCGACAAGATCATCCGTTACATCTCCTCTTGTAAAGAACGCTCCATAGAGGTTCTGCCTCCGGACGTGAATGAAAGCGACTACGACTTTTCTGTGAGCGACGGCAAGATTCGTTTCGGGCTGGGAGGGGTGAAGAACGTGGGCCGAAAGGCCATAGATGCTATTTTGCAGGCCCGCAAGAAAGGCCCGTTCAAATCCTTGCGGGATTTTTGCTCCAGGGTGGACACCCAGAAGGTAAACAAAAGGGTCATGGAAAGTCTGATAAAGTGTGGAGCCTTTGACTCCTTTGGGGGACACAGAGCTCAATACATGGCCGGATTGGATCAGGTCATGGAAGAGGCTCAGAGGCTTCACAGAGCCAGAGCCAGGGGCCAGATGAGCATGTTCGGGGAGGTTTCCAATTTTTCACTCCCAGGAGATCTCCTGCCAGAAGTAGAGCCCTGGGAAGAATCCAGGCGTCTGGAACACGAAAAGGAAAGCCTTGGATTCTACGTGACCGGGCACCCCATGGAAAGGATAACAGACGAGGTATCCTCCTGGTGCAATGCCAACACCGAGACCCTTGCCTCCATGGCCGACAAGGCCGAGGTGCGCATGGTGGGGGTCAAGAGAAGCTGTAAGGAGGTAGCCACCAAGAAGGGGGAGCGTATGGGGTTTCTGACCTTAGAAGACCTTCACGGTTCAGTGGAGGTGGTCTGTTTCCCTGAGGCTTACAGGCAGGCTTTGCCTCTTATCCAGAAAGACCTTCCTTTGTGTGTCAGGGGTGTTCTGGAACATGGAGAGGACTCCCATAAGCTGGTGGCCTCCGAGGTCCTCAGCGTTGAAAATGCCAAGGCCTTGATGGCTTCGCCCTTAGAGGTAGTGGTTCCAGCATCTTCCATCCAGGAGAGGGACTTACTGAACCTGAAGGAGTTGCTCCGCAGCTATCCAGGTTACAGGGCCATGAGGATTCATATGGTCCTGGAGGGAGGGGAAGTGGCGGTGTTGGAACTACCGGAAACCCTGAGGGTAAATCTGGAAGATGGTTTTTTGGCCAGACTCAGGGAAACAATGGGAGGTCGGGTTGAGATACTGAGTGTTTAAGAGTGGGGGCACTGGGCGCACGCTTCGCCCGCGGCTTCCAAAACAACAAGAAGCCTTCGGTTCTTCTTTTGGCCTGCCTGAATAGCAGGAAAAAGTGGAATCATATGGGTGTGGAGATGGTCCCCATGCTAATTCATGGCATGGGGCCCGCAGCACAGGGAATTGGATCCCAGAAGGCACCTGCCTGGCAGAGTGATTGAGTCTAAGAATCCGGTGGATGAAATGGCGGTTTTGGATTTTGAAAAGCCCTTGGTGGAGCTGGAAAAGAAGGTAGCGGCCCTTAGGGTGAAGGTGCATCTGGGAGAGGCCTCTCAAGGGGAGCTAGAGAAGCTGGAACGCAAGCTTGAAAAGCTCAGGATCAAGGTGCTAGAGGGGCTTACACCTTGGCAGAGGGTTCAGCTTGCCCGACACATGGACCGTCCCCACACCTGGGATTTTCTCCAGGCAATGCTGGAGGAATTCGTGGAGCTCAAAGGGGATAGGATGGGCTACGAGGATCCGGCTGTGATCTGCGGATTGGGAAGGCTAAGAGGTATGCCCCTTGTGGTCATGGGACACGAGAAGGGAAGGACCCCCAGGGAAAGGATGGCACGCCGCTTCGGGATGCCTCATCCTGAAGGCTACAGAAAGGCCTGCAGGATGATGGATCTGGCTGAGCGTTTTCAAAGGCCGGTGCTCTCACTGGTGGATACCCCAGGAGCTTACCCTGGAGTGGATGCCGAAGCCAGGGGACAGGCAGGTGCCATTGCCCAGAATCTGCTTAGGTGGGCCAACCTTGGGGTGCCCTCTGTGGCAGTTGTGATCGGGGAGGGAGGCAGCGGTGGCGCCCTGGCCCTGGCCATGGCAGACAGGGTGCTCATGATGGAAAACTCTGTTTACTCGGTGATCTCTCCCGAGGGCTGTGCAGCCATACTCTGGAGAGATGAAGCCAAGAAAGAGGATGCTGCCCAGGTCTTGAAGCTTACTGCCAAAGATGCCATGGCCTTGGGTATAATTCACGAGATCGTGAAGGAGCCTCCGGGAGGAGCCCACAAGGATCCTGCGGCAGCTATCAGGTCCGTGGCCGAGGCATGTCAGAGACACTTGGAGGAGTTGATTCGTATGCCCCAGGAAGAGAGAAAGGCTCTCAGGGCAAGAAACTACAGACGAATGGGAATCGTTGAGGTACAAGAGGCAAGGAGCAGGTGATGCCTTTTTGGGGGATGCTGATAAGAATTCCGGCCATACTCTTGGCCTTGACGGTCCACGAGTACTGCCATGCCAGGGTTGCTCGGGCCATGGGGGATCCCACGGCAAGCAGCCAAGGGCGAATGACCCTTAATCCTTTGAGTCACATTGATCCCATGGGCTTTCTGTGCCTCCTGCTGGTTGGATTCGGATGGGCCAAGCCAGTGCCAGTTAATCCGTTTTTCTTTCCCAACCCCAGAAGGGGAATGATGTGGTCATCAGCAGCAGGCCCCTTGGCCAACCTGGCGGCTGCAGTTGTCTGTGCAGGCATTTTCAGGGGCCTAGGCAGCCCAGAAGGGTTCTTGGGAGGACTTCTGGCAATGAGCATTTTCTACAACATAACCCTGGCCCTTTTCAATCTTCTACCCATCTATCCATTGGACGGGTCTCATGTGCTCAAGGGCCTTGTGAGCCCAAAGGCTGCCTATGTGCTTGGCAGATATGACAGGGTGTTCATGTATGGGCTTTTTGGAGTGATTCTCTTGGACGCTCTTTTTGACACACGCTTGATGGGAAGGCTCTTGATGCAGCCCGTGTTGGAGATCTTTGCCTTGCTGGGAGGCAAAGAGGCCTTGGTGGCGCTGGTCAAGATTTTCCGTTGAGTCGAGAAAATCTGGCTTAAGAATCAGGAGGGAAATCTGTGAAGCGGGTCTTCAGCGGCATACAACCAACAGGAGAGATCCATCTGGGTAACTATCTGGGGGCAATCAGGGAATGGGTCAGGCTGCTGGATGAATATGACTGCATTTACTGCATAGTTGACTACCACGCCATGACCATTCCTTACGATCCAAAACATATGGCCGAAAGAGCCTTGGATGCAGCCTTGGTGAACATTGCTTGCGGTTTGGACCCTGGTAAATGCACCTTGTTCGTGCAGTCTCATGTGCCTCAGCACACAGAGTTGGCGTGGGTTTTCAACTGCGTGACCCCTCTGGGAGATCTGGAGCGTATGACCCAGTTCAAGCAGAAATCGCAGCAGCACCGGGAAAACGTCAGCGCCGGGCTCTTGGACTACCCGGTATTGCAGGCAGCTGACATCTTGCTTTACAAGGCTGGTTTTGTACCAGTAGGGGTGGACCAAGTCCAACATGTGGAGTTGACCAGGGAGATAGCCAGGCGGTTCAACCAGAGATTTGGAGAGGTCTTCCCAGAGCCCAGGGCCTTGGTGTCCACCACTCCAAAGGTGCTTGGCCTAGACGGCAAGGCAAAGATGTCCAAGAGCCTGAACAACTACATAGGGCTTCTGGAACCTCCTGAGCAGATTTGGGAGAAGCTGCGCACAGCAGCTACGGATGTGCACAGAGTTCGGCGCTCTGATCCCGGACACCCCGAGGAATGCAATATTTTCACCATGCACAGGGCCCTCAGCCCGCAAGAGAGGGTAGAGTGGTCCAAACAAGGCTGTGAGACGGCCAGCATAGGTTGCATTGATTGCAAGAAGGAACTCTTCATCCACATGAAAGAAGAGCTGCAACCCATTCAGGAAAGAGCCATGGCTCTAAGGGCCAATCCCCAGAAGGTAAAAGACGCCTTGAGGACAGGAGCCCAAAGATGCAGACAGATTGCCAGCGAGGTCATGGAAGAGGTCAGGAGGAAAACCGGTCTGCTCTCGATCTCTGATCTGTAAGCCAGATGTGGGAGGGTGGGGTGGAGTGCACGGTTAAACTGGAGGTGTTCGAGGGCCCCCTTGATCTGCTGCTTCATCTCATTCGCAAGAACCAGTTGGACATTCACGATATTCCCATGGCCCTAATAACTGAGCAGTACCTGGAATATCTGAGCCTGATGCGCTCTTTGAACCTGGATCTGGCAAGCGATTATCTGGTTATGGCAGCCACCTTGGTTCACATAAAGAGCAGGATGCTGCTGCCCCAAACAGAGGAGAATCCAGAGGCAGAAGAGAACAAGGAGACCGAGGATCCCAGGGCTGAGTTGGTGAGAAGGCTTCTGGAATATGAAAAATACAAGGAGGCAGCACGGGGGCTTGGGATTCGCTCCATGCTGGGCAGGGATGTGTTCTCCAGGCCGGAAAAAGCCCTGGAGGAATTGCAAGGGCAGGCAGACCCCCTTGAGGAAATGGAGGTGGGGATATTCGAGCTGGTGGAAGCCTTTGGACGGGTCATGGCAGCTAGAAGATGGGATGGAAGCGCCCTGGATCTGGATGTGGAAAGGCTTAGCCTGGCCGATCGCATAAGACAAATGGCCGAGATTCTCATGGCAAGGCCACAAGGGATCTTCTTTGAAGAGCTATTTGAGGGGAATCCCACCCGAACAGAGCTTGTGATCAGCTTTCTTGCCCTCCTGGAGATGTTGAAGCTCAGAATGGTCAGAGCATACCAGGCTGTGGGATTTGGAACCATCAGGATCATGCCTGTATGAGCTTTGGATTTCCGAGGCCATCCCTGCCGGACATGATTTTCCCCATGGAATTCTTCCCGGTCCAACCTGAAGATGGTTAAAGGTAAGTAGGATTTCAGGCTGTGGCGCCCAGGGAAACGGATTCTCCAGAATGATCCGGGCTAAAGAGACCCTGATATAGAGGCCTTTGGGTGGTGATCTTGGGACTCACGCCACTTTTGGGGGCAGGTTCAATCTGGCAAAGGGATTCTGTACATGCTGAGGTCTTTTCCCAGCTCTGCTCCTGGGTGTTTTTCTCTGGCCGCTTCCTCCATGGCCCTGAGCTCTGATTCCTCCTTGTACCTTGGGCTTAGATGCACCAGCACCACCTTTTTGGATCCTGATCTGGAAGCCACGCGGGCCGCATCATCAGCTGTCATGTGGCCCCTTTGGGCAGCCTCCTGAGAATGCTGAGGAAGAAACATGCCGTCTAAGAAGGCTGCATCCGCTTCCCGGCAAAGTCTATAGATCCCTTTGCAGGCCTTGGTGTCCACAGCATAACATATGCTCCTTCCCCTTCTGGGAGCACCTGCCACCTGATGGGGGGTCACCCTGGTTCCATTGTGCAGGAGCACCTCTGATCCCCTTTGAAGTTCCCCCCACATGGGCCCCTCAGGTACTCCCAGCTTTCTTGCCATATCCGGCTTGAACTTGCCTGGCCTTTGATGTTCCTCCAGTCGAAAACCCAGACAGAAGGTGGTGTGGTTCAAGGGGTGCCATGAGATACGAACCAGATCGTCTTCATAAGGCTCCTGGAGGCAGTCTTGTGTCCATTCCACGTAAGTCACAGGAAAGCTCAGGTGGAAACGCAGGGCCTGGTGAATTCCTTTCAAGAAATCCTCGGTACCCGGCGGACCCAAGATGGTGAGAGGGCCTGGATCCTCCAGCTGGGCTCGCATCATCAGAATTCCCGGCACACCCAGGCAGTGATCTCCATGGAGATGGCTCAAAGCCAGCAGCCTTAAGCTCTTTATCCCTATGCCCGCCTTCTTGAGGGCTATTTGGGTGCCCTCGCCCGCATCGAACATGTAAAGGGCACCCTGGAGGCGAACCACCAAAGAGGTGAGATATCGGTAGGGCATGGGCATCATCCCCCCGGAACCCAGCAAGAAACACTCCATGGGATCTCATTCACTCCTTCCTAAAGATGAAGGCCCCACACGGGCACATCAAGCCAAGTCATTGATAAGCATTGGGCATGTCGGGCTGACAAAATGGTAACTCAAGCCGAATATGGGTGTCTCGAAAGAGCAATGGGTTTGTGCCTTGCGCTCAAGAATATGCTCCAAGCCTTGAGATCCAGGCTCCCCAAACCTTTTGCCTTGTTCAAGCATCTAGGCCAGGGGTCCGGGGAGCAGACCCTCTCCTCCAGGGGTGTTAGGAAAGTCTTCCATGGAGGCGCAAGCAACAGGACAAATCCAAGCCTCTCAGGAAGGGGTTACCCCTTTCTTATAAAAGGCTACCATCTGCCTGCAGGTGATGGGCTTGATCTTGGAAGCATTGCCGGCCTGTCCAAAGGCTATCATCCTTTCCATGCATACCTTTTTCATGGCAGCCCGGGCTTCCCCCAGGTAATCCCTTGGGTCGAACTTCTCTGGAAATTCTGCGAAGACCCTGCGTATGGCACCGGTCATGGCGAGCCTGTTGTCTGTGTCCACATTTATTTTCCTTACCCCGTGCTTTATTCCCCTTTGGATTTCCTCCACTGGGACCCCGTATGTTTCCTTGATTTTCCCGCCATATTTGCGAATTATCTCGAGAAGTTCCTGTGGTACGCTGGAAGAGCCGTGCATGACGAGGTGTGTGTTGGGAATCCTGCGGTGAATCTCCTCTATGAGGCTCATTACCAGGACTTCGCCCGTAGGGGGCCTGGAGAATTTGTAAGCCCCATGGCTGGTGCCAATGGCCACGGCCAGAGCATCCACCCCTGTGTCTTGCACGAACTGTTCGGCCTGTTCAGGGTCGGTCAAATGCCTTCTGGCCTCTTCCCCGCTGAGTCCGGCTCCATGGCCATCTTCTATGCCACCCAGAGTTCCTATCTCGCCCTCCACCGTGACCCCCTTGCGGTGAGCGGCCCTTACCACCTCACGGGTTACCTTCACATTATATTCGTATGAGCTGGGGGTCTTGCCATCCTCCATAAGCGAACCGTCCATCATGACGCTGGTGAAACCCTGTTTTATGGCGCTGAAACAGGTCTCAGGTGAATTGCCATGGTCCAGGTGCATGGCTATGGGAAGCTCTGGGTAAAGCTCTGCTGCCGCAAGCATCAGATGGCGCAGGAAAGCGTCGTTGGTGTACTTGCGGGCTCCTCTGGAAGCCTGAATTATTACCGGAGACTCTGTCTGCCTGGCTGCCTCCATGATGGCTTGAATCTGCTCCATGTTGTTCACGTTGAAAGCCGCGATACCATATCCATTCTCAGCCGCATGATCCAAGAGTATTCTCATGGGAACCAGCATTGCTTTATCCTCTCCTTGGCCTTTTTCCATCTTGCCCCAGGTGGCTGGGGCAAGGCCTTGCTGATAGTGGGAGTATAGGAGATGAGCCGAAGGGAGTCAAACCTTGGCATCCCAATTCTTTTTTGCCTGCCTGCTGGGCCTCTAAGATTGGGGGAGCCTCAGCACATGCTGGGCGTTGGTCAGGACCTCCTGGGAGAAGCCCAGGGCCTTTATGACCTTGAGATTCCTGTCCAGGGGGTTGGAAGTCAACATTGCGTCCGCCCATTCCTCCAAATTCATCTCGCCTGCAGCCCCGGGCCAAAGTGGGCTCACCGGGATGGGATAATCGCTACCCAGAATCAGTCTCTCATGGGGAAGCTCCCGCAGGATCTTCCTTAGAATCCCCACCCGGTGAGGGAAAGGGGCTGACAGGGCCGAGACGTCTGCGTAAAGCGCCCATCCCTCTTTTTGGGCCTGAGCCATGAGGTCTATGAACATCTCGGTGTAATCCTCGTCTCTGCTGAAAACAGGCAGGGCGCAATGGGCGGCTATGACCGTGACACCTTCCTCCAAGGCGAACACCATCCTGGAAGGATCGTCAAAGGCGCGGAACTCCTCTTCTGGTTCAGGGCAGGGCACTGCATGCTCTGCCCCGGCATGGCATAGAAGGGGAAGCCCAAGCTCTGCAAGCTTTCTATAAAAGGAGAGATAGCGCTTGCGGCTTGGATTTATGCCTTGGGAAGACGGAATCCATTTGAGCAAAACCGCTCCCAACTCCACAACCCTTTCCAGCTCCTCTAGGGCGTCAGGTCTGTCCGGATGGACCGAGGCGCCCAACAAGCTTCTGGGTTCAAGGCTTACCATCCTTGCCACATGGTCATTGGGCACGTAAAGGTGCGTCTTGTGTGGAAGCGCTCTGCCCTGATTGTCATGAATCATGTCCAAAGCCAAGAACACGGCTCTTTGGACCAGACTGGCCCCACGGAGGGTTTGAAGGATGTGCTCCTGTATGGTCTCATCATTTACTGTGCCGAACAAATGGCCGGTTGTGGCCAGCATCAAGAGATACGCTGGGCTTTTGCGAAGCTTCTCAGATATGAAGCAAGAGCTGTGGCTGCCAGTGCCGGCTACGTGTACATGGACATCTATTACCATGACACACCTCCATGGTGTCTGATTCTATCTCATAGCCGCAAGAAGAAGCAAAGGTTTCCCCCCTGGAGGCTTTGGCTTGCCTGGGGTGCTTTGCCGGGATAGAATGCCATCTCCAAACACATAAGATCCCTTGAAGGAATTCAAACATCAGGAGAGCCAAGATGGAATACGAAACCTTGCTTTTGGAAAAGCAGGAGGAGGTTGTGAGCCTGGTGCTTAACAGGCCGGAGAAACTAAATGCCATCAGCCCTAGATTGCTGGAAGAGATGGCCATGGCCGTAGATGAAATAAGTCGTATGGGAAAGGTCAGGCTCTTGGTGATCAGGGGCGCGGGAAGGGCTTTTTCTTCTGGGACAGATCTTCAGGCTCTGGCCGGTCAGGGCCTGGACAGGACCCCCACTTCCTTTCGCTATCATCTTTCAAGAATGCAGGAGGTCTTTGGCAGGATAAGCTCTCTGGAAAAGCCGGTCTTGGCGCTTATCCATGGTTATGCCTTGGGGGCAGCCATGGAGCTGGCACTGGCCTGCGATTTCAGAATCTGCACCTTGGAGACGCGCTTTGCCCTACCGGAAGTGCAGTACTGCCTGGTGCCTGATTTGGGGGGCTGCCAAAGATTAGTTCGAATCCTGGGGGTTGCCAGGGCCAAGGAGTTCGTGATGCTGGGCAGGGCAGTAGACGGGATAAAGGCAGCAGAGCTGGGCTTGGTGCATAAGGCGGTTGCTGAGGAAGCTCTGGAGCAGGAGCTTTCTGCATGGACCCAGGAGATACTCAGTCTACCTCCCCTGGCCGTGGGATTGGGGAAAAGGGTGGTGGAGCTTTCCATGGACATGGGGATGCAGGCTGCCTTGGAGTACACAGGCCAGGTTCAGGCCTCCCTCATAGCCAGTCGTGACTTCCAGGAGGCCATAAGCGCCAAGCTGGAAAAAAGGCAGCCCAGATTCCAGGGTGCCTGAGCAGACCTGGCCCGGATGATTTCCAGGATCAAAGGTGTTGGAGGCTATGCCCCCAAGCCACACTAAACCAAATTAAGGCCTTAAGCCAGCAAGGAGCAGATGTAGGGGGAACCCATGAAGGCTGATTTCAGGTATCTTTTTTCTCCATCCTCGGTGGCTGTGGTGGGAGCCACCGAAGACCAGGGAAAGCTAGGATTTCATGTCATGAAAAGCCTTCTGAGCGGTGGGTTTTCAGGCAGGGTTATTCCTGTGAATCCTGCCAGGCAAAGTGTGCTGGGCTTGAAGGCCTATCCTTCCCTAAAGGAAGTCCCTGGTATGGTGGATCTGGTGGTGCTGGTGGTGCCTGCCAGCAAGGTCCTGGAACAGGTTGGGATCTGTGCAAACCGAGGGGTCAGAGGGATCGTTCTCATAACAGCTGGCTTCAAAGAAATAGATGATCCATGGGGAGCCCAACTGGAAAAGCAGGTGGGGGAGGCAGCTAAGGGGGCATCGATCCCTATCATCGGTCCCAACACCTTCGGCCTGGTGAGTCTCCACGAGGGACTCAATGCTTCTTTTACGCCGGAATTCTCTAGGGTGAAGCCTGGGGGGATCGCCCTCATAAGCCAAAGCGGAGGCATGTCCCACCTGCTGGCTTTCCTGGCACTTAGATATGGGGCAAGATTCAGCAAGGTCGTAGGTCTTGGGAATCGATGCAACGTGGACTTCCAGGACTTGCTAGAATACCTGATCATGGATCCTTTAACCAGATGCGTGGCTCTTTACATAGAGGGGCTGGAGAGGGCAAGAGAGCTTAGTCAGGAGGCCCAGAGGCTCAAGGGTCAAAAACCACTGGTGGCTTACAAGTGCGGAAGATCAGAGTTGGGAAATAAAGCCAGCCGCTCCCACACCGGGAGCCTGGCGGGCAGCTATGACATTTACCGGGGTGCATTCAGACAAAGCGGTATTCTTTGGGTGGAGTCTTCGGAGAGCCTTCTGGATGCAGCCAGGGTGCTGGAGGTCTGCCCGCCCGTAAAAGGCAATAGAGTCGCCATACTCTCTGGCCAGGCAGGGCCAGCTATGGCAGCCCTGGATGTGTGCCTGAGCAATGGTTTGGAAGTAAGGCCTTTTGACAACCAGACCATGCAAAAGATTGAAAGGCTTCTACCCCCCCTGGCCCTGCGGGTCAATCCCGTGGACATGGGTCCGGCCTGGTACGATAAGGAGGCCATCAGGGAAATAGTCAAGGCCATCATGGAAAGCCAGGCTGTTGATGCCATCTTGCTGCTGATAATGTTCGCCTCGGCCAATAGGGGTGCAGTGGCAGGGCTGAGGGATCTCTTAATGGAGTTTGGCCAAAAGAAACCAGTTATAAGCTGTATAGCGGCCCCTCCCAACATATGGGATGAGCAGGTGCAGGAACTGGAAGAGCAAAAAGCGCTCGTGAACTATCCTACCCCGGAAAGGGCTGCCACTGCCCTTGCAAATCTGTGGCGATGGTCAAAGATGATAAAAAACACAGGGTCCGAATCGTGACTTTTTGAGGCCGTGGCTTCTGTAGCCTTTTGCAGAGAAAAGGGCACAGATCCCACTGGCTTGGTGATATGATGTCCAGCAGGGTAAGATAGAGGCTTGAAGGGTGCTAAGGATATCAGTGTTCAACATATGGGAATCAACATCAAAATGGGGCAGGTTAAAAGAACACCTTCTTCAGGCCAAATGAGTCAGACCGTATTACGCAAAAATATAACATTTTAGGGACTCCGGAGATTTGCATCTCCTGGAGTCCCTCTGATGGTAGATCAAGCGCAGGTGCAAGTGCCTTT
The DNA here is from genome assembly GCA_037481695.1 of bacterium. Lineage (NCBI taxonomy): Bacteria > bacterium. The sequence goes on from JBBFLE010000017.1 coordinate 70,397, forward strand.
TAAAGAAGATCAATAGTCATCGTCCGGCATTGGGAGGTATTCCACTGAGTAAGTCACCTTGCCATCTGCGATCCGTACAAGGGAGGTATGCCTCCTTAAGCTTTCCTTCTCCAGGGGATATTTGGCCTCCACCTCCTTCAAGGCATCGGATAGAAACTGGATCCGTTCGGCCGCTCTCATCTGGTTGAACTCATCCGGCAATGGGATGGTGATCAATTCAGGGCCAGAGGCCCCCTCGTAGCTGAGTGCTCCCGCTCTGTTGAACTGTGTTTTCATGGTCTCTATTTCCGGGTAATGATTTTGATTTCTTACTCAAGAGTATACTTCAATTTGTTTCCCCGAGCAAGAAAAATTTTCATCACTGTCTTTTTTTCCCAACAAAGATACGATGCTGCCAGATGGCCCACCAAAGCCAGGCTTGGAGCACTTGGGGAGCTTAAGAGCTCTCCCCCAGATCCCAAAAAAGACCTGCCATGAGTCCCATGGCATCCCTGGCCAGGGGCAAAAGCATGTGCTCATCTGGGGCGTGTTGACAGCAGCCCTTATAAGAGTGGGGAATCCATACAGTGGGGAGAGACAAAATGTCTCTAAATGCATCGTTGGGCAATGTGCCGCCTAGGTTGGGCAAGAAATCAGGTCTCTGCCCTGAACTCTCATGCAAGGAGCTCATGACCCGCATGACCCAAGGCTCTCTTGGGTTCATTCGGGTTGCGTTGGTCCAGCTTTCCCGGACCCACTTCACCTCCACCTGCTCAAAACCGTGCTGGTCCAAGTGTCTACGGATGGCCGGGAGAAAAGAGCTGGGATCTTGTCCTGCCACGAAACGCAGGTGGCATCTGGCCCAGGCCCTGGGTGGGATGGCGTGGGCAGGAGCAGAGGGATCCCCTGTCTGAAAAGCCAGCACTTCCAGACTGCTCCAGCCAAAGACCTTTTCAGCCAAACTCAATCCGGGCTCACCCCAGCCATTATCAATGGATAAACCCTCTTCTTCCTCCACATCCAGAGCTGCCAGGCTCTCCCGCACCCACTCGGGAATCTCTTCTGGCATCAATTCCGGGATCAGTATCTTTCCCCTGGATGTCACCATGGAGGCTATGGCATGGGCAAGGATGATCCCCGGATTTGCCAGCAGCCCACCCCAGTTACCCGAATGGTGTGCCCCCTTTCTAAGATTCACCTCCAGGTCGAAGTTGAAAACTCCACGGCTTCCGCCGTAAACCGTGGCTCTAGCAGGCCTCAACCTGGGCCCGTCGCTGGCTATGAGCACATGGGCCTCAAGCAGATTGCGATGCTCCTCACAGAATTGATGCAGTCCCGGCGAGCCTATTTCTTCCGCGGTCTCTAAGAGCACTTTCACGTTGAAACCCATGAAGCCCCTTTCCTTCAAAACACAGCGCATGGCAGCGAGGTTTATGGTGTGCTGCCCCTTGTTGTCTGCAGTGCCACGTCCGTATAGTTTTTGACCATCCAGCACAAGTTGCCATGGAGACCTGTTATGAGTCCACCTGCCTTCCATTCCCATGACCGTGTCTCCGTGGCCGTACGTGAGCACCGTGGGTAGCGAAGAATCCTCCATCCTTTGAGCCACCAGAAAAGGCAGACGGGCCACAGCCTTGTTTTCCATGATTTCCCATTGGAAACCCATGGATTCCAGATATGGTCCCATTTCTTGGGACAGATAGTTTCTTATTTGGGGTTCCCTGTCCGGATTTTGGCTTTCAGTGGGGATCGCCACCCTTCGCGCTAGGTCCCCAAAGAACTCACCGCTGTCAACATAATCCCAGGCTCTGGAGATGGCCGCTTTTTTATCCATTTTTTCACCTCTTTGAACTCCTTCTTCCCTCAGCTCAAATCTGGGAAATGGCACTCCAAAACATGTGGCCCCTCCCTGATCTGTGGAGGAGGCTGGCTGCTACAGATCCTCTGTGCTTTGGGGCATCTGGGATGAAAGGCGCAGCCCCCTGGAGGCTCCAGAGGGTCGGGAAAGGCCCAACTCTCGGGAATCTCGGGCAGCCCCAAGGAAGGCTCAGGGGTCAAGATGGAAGAAATCAGTGCTCTGGTATATGGGTGTGCCGGATGCTGGAACAACAGCTCCGTGGGAGCCTCCTCCACTATGCGACCCAGGTACATGACCGCCACCCGGGAGGCCAAGTGCTGTACCACGGCTAGGTTGTGACTCACCAAAAGATAGGTCAAGCCAAAGGATTCCTTGAGATCCATAAGCAGGTTCAAGATTTGAGCTTGTACAGAGACGTCCAGAGCTGAGGTGGGCTCGTCACAGATTACCAAAGAGGGTCTCATGATCAAGGCCCTGGCTATGGCCACCCGCTGTCTCTGTCCACCCGAGAGCTGACCTGGAAGACTCTTGAAAAGATGCCTGGGCAGACCCACTTGATCCATGATTTCCAATGTTTTTTCCCGCCATTGGGAAGCGTTTCCCACCCGATGTATGCGCAAAGGAAGGGAAATGATGCTGCCGAGAGTGTGTCGGGGATTCAAAGATGAATAAGGATCTTGGAAAATGGGCTGAACCACTCTGGACACACTCCGGCGGGAAAGACTGGCCATGGGCTTGCCCAGGACCAGTATCTGCCCTTTGCTGGGCGGCAAGAGGCCAAGCAGCATCTGAACCAGGGTGGTTTTTCCACACCCTGACTCACCCACTAGTCCAAGCACTTCGCCAGGCATTATCTTAAGACTTACCCCCTGGACAGCCCTAAGAAGAAGCTTCCTGCGAAAGGGACTGACCCTCACGGCGAAGGTTCGATAAACCTCCTTTGCCGCCAATATGGGCATGGAAGGCTGCAGTTCTATTTGGTTGGATTCAACAGGCATCTCACAGTCCTGCCCGGGCTCAATTCCATCAAGCCAATGGATCCTTCCAGGCACTCCTTATGCACAAGGCTGCACCTGTTGGAGAAATAGCAACGATTCAGGTCTCCCAGAAGGGCAGGAACCAAGCCTGGGATGGCTCCCAGACGCTGCCCTGGTCTTGTCTTACCCGGCACCGGGATGCAATCCATCAGAGCCTTAGTGTAAGGATGCAACGGGTTGGAGAAGACCTCCTGGGTGGTTCCCGTCTCCACAATCTGCCCAGCATACATGACCACTACCCTGTGCGAAGTTCGGGCCACCACACCCAGATCATGAGTTATCAACACAACGCTGAGGCTAAACTCCTGCTGCAGGTTCTTGATGAGTCGCAGTATTTGGGCCTGGATGGTAACATCCAAGGCTGTGGTGGGCTCGTCGGCTATCAGCAGCTTGGGTTCACACATTAGGGCCATGGCGATCATGACTCTTTGGCGAAGCCCTCCTGAAAGCTGATGAGGATACTGTCTTAGTCTGTGTTGGCCGGCCGTGATTCCCACATGCTCCAGCAATTCCAGAGCCCTTTGTCTTGCCTTCAGCCTGGAGACTCCCTTGTGGCGTCTAATCACTTCCATGAGCTGGTTACCCACCGTGTAACATGGATTAAGGCAGGTCATGGGTTCCTGGAAGATCATGCTCATTCTGTTGCCTCTGATTTCCGACATCCTTCGATCGCTGGCCCAAGAGAGTTCTTCCCCCTCCAACTTGAGGCTTGTTACACTTCTGATGGCTGTTTTGGGTAAAAGACCCATGATGGCCAGTGCTGTCAAAGACTTCCCACATCCCGACTCTCCCACCAGGCACAGAGTCTCCCCGGACTCCACAGAGAAAGACAGATCCTGAACCGGGTGCACCATTGTTCTGCGCCAGGGGATCTTCACATGCAGTCCCTCAACTTCCAACACTGGGTTCATATACGGGTCTCCGGAGCAGTCACATCCCTGATGCCATCACCCACCAGATTAATGGCCAGTACCAATAAGAAGAGAGCAACTCCGGGGATGGTGATGACCCATGGGCTGAACAACATGAACTCCTTTCCCTCCGACACCATGAGCCCCCAGGAAGGCAAGGGAGGTTGCACTCCCAAACCCAGGAAGGACAGAGCAGCCTCCAGGAGAATGGCCCTGGCCATTTCCAGAGTTATGACCACAACCAGCTGCCCCAGCACATTAGGCAGGATCTCTGTGAAGAGTATGCGATGGGTGGAGGCTCCTGCAGCCTGGGCAGCCTTCACATAGTCGGCCGATCTGACCAGCTGTGTGGATGCCCTCATCACCACTGCAAAGCGATCCCATAGTAAGAATCCCAAGACCAGGATGACCACCTGAAGGGATCCTCCCACCAAAGCCACCACGGCCAGGGCAACCAAGATGACGGGCATGGCCAGGCGCACCATGATGAGGAAGCTCACTACCAGATCCACCCTGCCACCGAAATACCCTGCCAGGATTCCCAGTAGGGATCCTATAACAGCCGAAATGGACACAGTAGATATGCCGATCAGCAAGGATATTCGCGAGCCGTAAAGGAGCCTGGAGAGATAATCCCGTCCAAGACCATCTGTGCCCAGGGGGTGTGCCCATTCGCCCTGGGAATGCCAAACAGGTGGCACCAATCTCTTTCCCAGATCCTGGACATAGGGATCGTATGGAGCGATCCAAGGGGCCAGAAGGGCTGTGATGATTATGGCCAAAAGTACACAGCCACCGAAGACCAGGCCCCCATGTTTCAAGATCCTTCGTAATGTGGAGAAAGGCTCTGATATGATTTCGTTTTCCAAAGAATGGGAGATCGTGGCTGCCTGGCCGGTCTTGTTCATGTCAAACCCTCAATGTACTCGAATGCGAGGATCCAAAGCAGCATTTAGGACATCTGAAAGGAGGGTCAACAAAACGTAAATCATGGACAACATCAGCACGATGGCCTGGACCACAGGGAGATCCGACCTTCTGATGGATTCCCAGGCCAGAAATCCCACACCGTGGATGGCAAAAACCGTCTCTATTACCACTGATCCTCCCAACATGAATCCGAATTGTACAGATGCCAGCGAAACCACCGGGATTATGGCATTTCTTATCCCATGTTTGAAAAGCACGCTGCGGGTCTTGAGGCCTTTGGCCCTTGCCGTGCGGATATAGTCTGAGGCCAGCACATCCAGCATTCCAGCTCGGGTTAGCCTCATGATGGCAGGGGTAGCGTAATAACCTAAGGCCACAGCAGGCAGAACCATGTGAGCGAAGGTGTCGCTGCCTGAGATGGGGAACCATCTCAGGCTCACCCCGAAAAGAATCATCAACACGAGTCCGAACCAAAAGGAAGGCATGGCCTGCCCGAAAACTGCAATGGTCAGAGCCAGCCTGTCCAGCCAACTGTTGGGCTTAATGGCTGCCGCCACCCCCAAAGGGATGGCCACAACCACTGCAAAACAAAGGGCCATGCCTCCCAGAGCCAAGGTGACCCAGATGCGGTCCGAGAGGATTTCCCTGACCTCTTTTTTAAGGCTCCATACACGAATTTGTGGGTGGGATTGGTTTATAGGGACTTGAAAGCATGAATCAAATCCCGTACTTCCTATT